>NZ_JBHWWZ010000006.1:0-156564 GCF_042730275.1 Rhodococcus sp. NPDC060086 | reverse complement strand
GGTGAATGACTTTCTATCACAGGAGGTGTTGTTGCATAGCCATTTCCGTTTGCGCCACAACATCTTCGGTCGATCGGGTCCGATCTTGATGTCGCGGGGCCGGGTGGTCACCCATCCCTTCGACCGTGTCGAGACGGTGGTGCACGCCGGGCACGTACCGACCCACTGTGGGTCGGTTGTCACACCGACGGTGCGGGTGCCGTCGGCGCCGATGGACACGGTCTCGACGACGATGCCGTCGAGACCGAACAGCACTGAACTACTCTGGGTCATGCTCGCGCCTTTGTTGCTGCTGGATGCGTAGGAACACCCAGTTCACAAGGGCGCGAGCCCTCGATCAATCACCGACACGATCCGGATCGGTCACACCAGACCCCCAACAAGTCGGAAGAGCCGGAAAAGCCGGTTCCCGACACGAACTGTCACTGGGAGTTCGTGTACACGGGTATCGGAATCTGTTCCTGCTCCCTCTGCCACGGCGGGGAGTGGCATGTGCGCGACCTTCGCCGTGAACGTCGGCGTGCGGCGCGTGCGATCGGGATGATGAGCCGCCGGTGGAACGCAGGCGATGACGCTGCATTCGACGACGTTGCGGCCCCGCGTCGCAAGCAGGATCGGTAGGTGTAGCCCGAGGCAACGAAAAGCCCTGGATATCGCCGGGTCCGAGCGTGGTGTTACACAATTGATTCGGCTCCGACCTGCGTTGGAACCTGTCGGTGACGTCCGGTAAGAATGTCGGTCATGTCGGTTTTCATCCCGACGTGGAAGACATCAGGAGGTCGACGTGATCGATACGCGCGTACATGCGAACGGGCCCGTGACGCTGCCCCGCGGTCACCGCTGGGTCGTGGTCGACGTCGAGACATCCGGTTTGCGCTCGAACGCGCACCGAGTGCTCAGCGTCGCGGCCTTGGCGCTGCGTGAAGACGGTTCCGTCGAACGCGAGTTCTCCACCCTCGTCAACGCCGACTGCGACCCCGGCCCGGTGCACATCCACAACCTGACGCGCGAGCGGCTCGCCGATGCGCCCCGGTTCACGGACATCGCCGGCGAACTCGCCGACATCCTCGACGGCGGCACCCTCGTCGCACACAACGCGTCGTTCGACTACGGATTCCTCGACGCCGAGTTCCGGCGGGCGGGCAGGTCGATCCCGGCCGGCCAGCGGCTTTGCACCCTGGCGCTGTCGCGGCGCCTGGAACTCGACGTACCCAACTATCAGCTGTCGACGCTCGCCCAGCACTGGCAGGTCCAGCAGTTGCAAGCACACGACGCGTACGACGACGCGCGCGTGCTCTCCGAGGTGTTCGTGCGCAGCGCCACCATGGCCGAGAGCCTGCAGCTGCCCCTGCCCGTGGTGAACTGCCGCAGCAGGAAGTCGGTGTACCCGGATTCGGTGCAGCGGGTGCCGTGCCAGTGGAAGAACCCGGGCCGTCTCACCGAAGCGGGACTCGTGCAGGGCATGAAGGTCGTGATCAGCGGGTCCACCGACACGCCGCGGCTGACGTTGGCGGGGCGCATGACGGAAGCCGGGCTCGACGTCCTCAACAGCGCGAGTCGCCAGACCAGCGTCGTCGTCTGCAACGACGCCGGCGTGCAGACCGCCAAGGTGCGCAAGGCCATGGCCGAGGGCATTCCCGTCATCACCGAACAGCAGCTCGAAGCGCTGCTGGAAGGAGTGGCGCCGGGGGAGCCCAAGGTGGCGACGGTGATCGACATCGTCCCGCAGCAGGAAACGCCGGTGACGACGGCGACGACGCCCGCGCCGGAACCGCAGTCCTGGACGCTCCAGGGCAAGAAGCCCAAGTTGTGGGCGGGGCGTCGCGTCCTCCTGTTGGGTGGTACCCACCTCGAAGCGGTCATGATGCGCTCACGTATCGCGCAGCTCGGTGCCCGGCCGTCCCTCAATTTCACGGCCGCCGTCACCGACGCGCTTCTTCTCGAAGGTGCCGACGCCGACAAGCGGATGTCGCGGGTCAACGATCGCCGGCTGCCGTTGCTCACCTCGGACGACGTGAATGCCGCGATCGAGAACGGCGTCGTCCCGCCGCACATGCGCACCGAATCCCGTCTGACGGCGCCGGTGCTCTCACAAGGCGAAGTGATCGACCTTCCGGCGAAGACCACGCAGTGGTCGGTGAACATCGCATGGAAGGCCGAGGCGGTCGGCGACGAGTTCGACGTCGACGTTGTCACCTTCTTACTCGACAGTAATGAAAGAGTCGACACCGACGACGATTTCGTCTTCTACAACAACCCGATCTATGACGACGGCGTGGTCGAACTGACCATGGACGGCAGCAGTGAGCAGTCCATACGCGTCGACCTGGCATCGATTCCGAATGAGTGTGAGCGGATTGCGATTGCGGCGGCGATCGATGGAGATCGCACGTTCGGCGACCTCGGGGCGGTCTCCATCAGCGTCGACAGCGAAACGGGCACCGCTGCCACCGCGGTCCTCGATGCCGGAACCACCGAGCGCACCATGGTCCTCGCCGAAATCTACCGACGATCCGGGAAGTGGCGGTTGCGGGCGGTGGGTCAGGGATACGACGACGACCTCGCCGCACTCGCGGTGCGGTACGGGGTGGACGTGGAGGATAGCGACTGACCGGTCTCGCTGTGGTGGCAATCGCACTGACATAGGATCAGTGGTCATGGATCCCACCGTAACCGCACCCGAGCAGGTCGCGATCGGGCGCTACTGGAAGCACGCCCTCCCGGCATGGCCCGTGGTGTCTCAGAATCGGTGCAGGTCATGGTGTCACCGTCTGTCGTGATCCACAACCCCTTGCAGCTGTCGCTCGATCGGACTCGGATCGACGAACCGGCGGAGTGACATGACCTCTGTTGCCGACCACCCGAGGTTCGGTCAGCTCACCTACACCTCGTTCGACCGTCCCGGCTCCGCCGGCGGCGGTGGTTGGCAGATCAAACAGACCTCCGGCGACATCGATCCGGACGAAGAGGAAACCCTGCTCGCGGGCATAGTGACGCGGTTCGAATCCGTCCGGCAGGTCCCTCGGATCCCGACCACCGAGGAAGTGGAGAACCGGCCCCGCCGATTGATGTACACACCGGGCACCGGAAACACTGGTCTGTACTGGCACACCGTTCCGGCCGGGGCCGAACCGTCCGGACGGCTCGGAAATGTCTTTGCTCACGCATTTCTCGATCGTCGAACCGATGCGGCAGGCACCTTGCGGCCGATCGAACGATGGCGCTCGGCCGAGTGGCTCACGCCGTACGGGCCCACCCAGGTTGCCGGCGCAATCCTTTCGTCCCCGGAACCAAGGCCGAGCGATGACGCTTCGCGCGCATCCACCCTGGACTTTCTCCTCGAACCCGGCACATCGCGGATCGGTATCTTCAGTGTCCTCCTCGACGCGGTTGCTCAGGCATTCCGTGGTGGTTCCCCCGTGGTGCTCGGCTGCACGGATACCGATAGCGCCGCCGGGTGGATCGCTGCCGTCTCACACTTCATGTCGCCGGGAACGAGCCGATGCTTCGGATGGTCCACCTTCGACCGATTGCACACGGTCGACGACACCGTCGCGCGCGGCGCGCACCTCGTCGCGGTCCCCCTCGAAGATCTCCCTGGTGACACCCCCGGATGCGTCGTGTTCGGCGAGAACGAAACACCGGCCCTCGGCGTGCTCGACGGAGAACCACACTGCGTCGACAACGGCGACATGGTGCCGGTGACCCCGTGGTCGGGGCTGGCGCAGATCGTCCTGGTCGACGAATCGATTGCCGCCCGCACCCTTGCCCATCAGGACGAGATCGCGACGAAAGTGGGAGACGACGACCTGTCGCCGATGTGGCCGCTGGCGATGGCGGTGGTAGCGGACAGCGACCTGCACGACTCGTTGGGCGAAGCGACGACGGTCCTGCTGGAACAGAGCCCTGACACGGCGATGGAGTCGGAGTTCGTGTCGCTGATCGTCGACGTGGTGGACAGCAGTTTCGGCGACACCGCGGGGCAGGCTGCCCGAGTATTCGGCGGGTGGCACGCCGACGACCGGCTGGCTCCGGTGGTGCGTACCCTCGCCGGACGCGTTTTCGCCTACCGCGTGTTCCACGATCGTGCATGGTTCAGCAACGCCGACCCTTCGCATCGCGCCCTACTCGAGTACTGCGATCGGACTCCCGAGCTCGTGACGGAGGCCGACCGCTTTCTCGGTGCACTGCGAAACCGTCTGTACTTCGCACATGAGATCGAAGACCTGGCGGTCGCGGCACTCCAGGCGCTCGATGCGATCATCCGAGCCGATCTCATGAGCGATCGCGGCAATGAGCTGACCCTCGACATCCTCGAGCTCGTGGTGGTGCCCGTACTGTGCGACGAAACCCAGGGTCCGCAACTCGTAGCGGAGGTCGGCCCCGTCGGCCGATCCACGTGCATCGACTATCTGCAGCCTGCCGTCATCACGCACTTCGACTTCATCGGCAGGCCGCTCGGGTCTCGACTCGAACCGTCCGTGTTGGCGTTCGTTGCGAGCAGCGTGACCACGACACCCACGTTCGACGACTTCGCGGCGGATCCGAGCCTGGTGAGTACCACTCAGAGCGTCATCATCGCCGAAGGGGTCTTCGCCCTCTCAGAACGGGGGGTGGGGGCGCGGGTGCGAAGCGAACTGGCGGTTGTCGCGCTATGGCGCGCGTTCTACGAACTCAACGAAGGTTCGGGGGCGATCCCGGGGCTCGACAACGTCGTCGCCGCTCAGCAGTGGACCGCTGCCGAATGGCGCCAGATGGTCCAGACCTATCCGAGTGTGGTCGCCCCGCGCTTCCTTCAGGACGCCGTGGTGTGTGAACCGTGGAGCACAGACGTCGAATTGCTTGCCCGGCACATCCTGAACCTGCTGGACCATGCGGGTTCCGCGCCATGGCAAGAAGATCCGCATCATGACGCGCTTGCCGGGGCGTGGGCATTGATCCGTTTGAGGAACAGCTGGGACGGGATATCAGAACAGGAACTGGACCGCGACCTCGGTCGGTACGGTCTGCCGACGATCACCGACTATGCCCGGCACTACGAAGCCGACCTACCGGATGACGTGCTCGCCGGGTTGGCGGTATTCATCATCGCTGCGAAGGCCCGCTCTGCGGTGCTTCCAGTGCTCCCTCCGAGACACGTTGCTGCACTTGCCGATGCGATCGAGCTCAACGACCGGTTCGTCGTCGACTCGATCGTCGAGCTCGCGCAAGCCGGCGCCTTGGACGAGAATTGGCTGATCGCCTACGCGGTATTGAGTTCGCCCGGCTCACCTGATGTGGTGCTGGTGTCCGAAACAGTCGGTGTACTGGCACATTTCATTGTGGGGTCCGACTCCGAACGGCGCGGGATTCTCGACGAGGTTGCTGCGGAGATCCTGCCGGAGCCATGGAACCTCGGACCACGAGACCGTCGCGGGGTTCAGGCGGCAGTGAGTGCCGAACTGATGGAGTTCCGCGACCGCACCGTCGACATGGCCCGCGAAGCGTATGCCGCGTTCGTCGAGGGGTGGTACGAGCAGCGGGTGGCCGACGCGCAGCGTGCAATATCCAGACTGCGGGGGCCGTTCTGACATCCTTTCCTGCCATGCGTCGGTGAGATGCTTCCAATGTGCACGCGCCCGCCATCGCGCACTTGGTTTGCGGCAGCCGTGCGGGCGGTGCTCATCGAGGACAACAGCAACCACCTATGGCATGACTTCGGGAAGCTCCGGGACCGACCCCTCTGGTCGGTTGACGAGGGCGGCATGATCGAGGAAAACTTCTGGAGTGTCGAGGGATCCGGCTGATTCAATGGCGGCCTGGAGCGCATACAACTTGAACGCGCGTGCCGCCCGGCTCACGTGATACTGCTCGACCGGGCCACACGTTCCGCCGAGGATACGAACAGGACAACTGTTCCAAGGGTCCGAGACGACGACGGTGAGATCCCAGCCGGCCATCGTTCGGTACCCATCGGCCCTACCCGGCGATCCAGAGTTCTTCGGGCATGATCGAACCGAGCGTGTACACATCCACGCCGTGTACGGTCTCGTCCCACACCACAGACGGTGTCGCTCGTGCGTACCAGATTCCCGGGTTGAGGGCGAGCAACCGTTCCTGCACATTCGCGTACGCCGCCTTGCGGTCTTCGACGGAGGTGGCAATACGACCGGCGTCCAGGGCAGCATCGAGTTCAGGGTCGTTGACGCCGGCAACATTGCCGACCTCTGACGCGGAATGAAACGAGGTCCACAACGCGAAATCGGGGTCTTGGGCGACCGCGGACGTTACGGCCATGCCGAAGTCTCGGGTGGTGACCCGCTGCGCAGCTTGGACGAACTCCAGTGCATCCACTTTCACGTCGACATTGTCGAACGCGCTGAGCTGTGCCTGAATAGCTTCGGCGACGCCTTTGAGCTCGACTGTCGAGTAGGCGAGGATTGTGAACTCCACCGGTTTACCTTCTGCTGCAAGTTCATCGAACAGTTGCTGAGCAGTCTCCGGGTCGGGTTCCGGGAATGGGAGGTCCTCGTAGTACGGAGATTCCTCGGGGTACAGGGTCACAGGAACCAGGCCTTCGCCCTTGTAGACAGCGTTGTTGACCGCTTCGGCATCCACGGCAAGCGCCACTGCGCGACGAGCACGCTCGTCATCGAAAGGCGCTTGGCGGAAGTTCATCCCCATGAACAGTCCACCACCGGTGGGCACGATCTCGGTCGATAGCCCAGCTTCGTCCGCCTTCAGGATGTTGCCTCGATTGGTCTCCGACGAGAGATCGGCGCCTCCGGCCAGCATTGTGTTTGCGCGCTGATTGACGTCGGCGACCGTGCGCACCTCAATCGCATCCAGATACGGTTTCGGCGCGTCGTAGTAGTCGGGGTTCTTCTCGAGCTTGATCACATCACCGCGTCTCCACTCGGTGAACGTGAACGGTCCTGCCCCAACTGGATCGACGTCGAATGCCTCACGTCCCTTCTCCAGCGCAGTAGGCGAGGCGATCCAGTTCATGCTGCTTGCCATCGCTGCTTCGGGATAGTGAGGATTCGGCGCCACCATGGTGATCTCGAGGGTTGTGGGGCTCACTACCTCGCTCGTCGCAATCTGCGAGGCCTGCCGGATGGCCTCGGAGCCGACGGCCGGGTCGAGCAACCTGTCCCAGTTGTATTTCACTGCTGCGGCGTCCAGCGGGGTGCCGTCTGTGAAGGTGAGACCGGGACGGAGTTCCAGGGTGAACGTCGCACCGCCGTCCGCGGTCGAGAAATCAGCGGCCAGATCGAATGTCGTTTCCAGGGTTTCGGTGTCGTTGGTGATCAACGCCCCGTACAGCGCGTTGCCGACGAGACTCTGATGCACCCAGGTGTTGTTCAGCTTCGCAGGATCGAGAGACCGGGGTTCGGTGAGTTGGATTGCCTCGAGGGTGCCTCCCGCGACCGGCTCACCGGACACGTGTGTCGCGTTGTCGGGATCCGATGCGCCGCACGCCGCGGTGAACAGTACGACGCTGCAGGCAGCGGCAAGCGCTGCAAGATGGGGGCGTAGTTTTCGGGACATTCGTTGCCTCTCATATCGAATGCGGCACGTGCGGGCCGACGATGCGTTCGGGTCGTGGAGAGTCAGTGCGCGACGACGGAGAGCGACTGGGTTTCGAGGTACTCATCGAGACCTTCGGGCCCGAATTCGCGTCCGTGGCCACTCATTTTCACGCCCCCGAAGGGCGCGGCGGGATCCATACTGTAGGCCTCGTTCACACCGAAGGTGCCGGTACGTACGCTCCGCGCGACACCGATGCCCCGGTCGAGATCGGGTGTCCACACCGACCCGGACAACCCGTACTCGCTGTCGTCGGCTATGCGAACGGCATCGGTGTCGTCGGTGTAGGGGATGACGGTCAGCACGGGTCCGAAGATCTCTTCCCGCGCTATTCGCATCGAGTTGTCGACATCGGCGAACAGTGTCGGCCGGATGTACCAACCGCGGTCCATACCTGTCGGCATGCTGCTGCCGCCTACCACCCGCCGCGCGCCCTCCTTGTCGCCCAACTCGATGTAGTTGCGGATCCGGTGTTGTTGTCGGCGGCTCACCATCGGGCCGACTTGTGTGGCGGGGGCGAAGGGGTCGCCTACGTGCAGCGCTTGCAGCATCGTCGCGAGTGCGTCGACGTGGTCGTCGTACCGGGATTCCGGTACCAGGACGCGTGTTTGCGCGACGCATGCCTGGCCGCCGTTCATCAGACCGGCCACTGTGATGCCGGCGGCAACCCGTTCGGGATCGGCATCGTCGAGGACGATCGCGGCCGACTTACCACCCAGTTCCAGACTCACCCGTTTGAGACCGGCCGCACACGCTGTGGCCACCTGTTTGCCGGACTCCGTCGACCCGGTGAACGACACTGTGTCGATACCCGGATGGGCGACGAGGTACTCGCCGATCTCCCGTCCGCCGGGAAGGACGCTGACAACACCGCTGGGCACGCCGGCGTGCTCGAGAAGCTCGGCGAGGAAATACGCATTCAACGGGGTTTCCGGCGACGGTTTGAGCACGACGGAGCAGCCGGCCAGCAACGGCGGGATCAGTTTGATCACCGTGAGGAACATCGGCATGTTCCACGGGATGATCCCGGCTGCCACACCGACCGGGCGCTTGCGGACCACGACATCGTTCCCGAGGAATCCTCGTCGAGCTTCTTCCCACGGGTGTTTCTCGGCGAGGTCGGCGAAGCTGGACATCAACACGCCGGGAAGTCGCGCATGCGCCGACGCCGAGAATGTGATCGGCGCACCCATCTCGGAAGTGACGAGTTCCGCGAGCTCGTCGCGACGCGGTTCGTACAGCCCGAGTAGCTTCCGGACGACGCCAACCCGTTCCTCGGGGCTGGTGTGCGGCCACGGCCCTTCGTCGAATGCGTGGCGAGCGGCGCTCACGGCCCGGTCGATGTCGGCTGTCGCGGGGGCCGCCACGCGTGCGATGGTCTCTTCGCTGTGTGGTGAGACGACGTCGATCACGTCGGTGCTACTGGGGACGACCCAGTCGCCGCCGATGTAGAGGCGGGTGTGCTCGTGCATGTGATCTCCTGCGTCGGCGGGTGCGGCCGCCGTTGGTCGCATTGCCGGTCAGGGGACGTACGAGACGATCTCGCGGTAGTAGAGAGTGGTCGGTGGAGGGGACAATTGAACACCGACCGGAGGAGACATCTCTCCAGATCGGAGGCTTTCCGTCAGCCTGCTCCGTACGGCATCGAGATCGTGTGCGTCGAGCTCGTAGATGGCGATGTACGGGCCGGTGTTGTCAAGGGGTGCGTATCGGCGCGCCGCCACAACACCGTCGATAGCGGAAATTTCGCTGAGGTGACGCTCGTTGTACCACTCGTGGTACGCGGCCTCGTCCTCTGGCGACTTCGGTCGTGATTCGACGTACATGATTCCCTTGGGCATGTGCCACCTCCTCGTAACGGGTGAATGTTCAGCGCTGCGTGACAGGTTCGAGGTTGACGAGTTCGGCAACCCGAGTGTTCTTGTGGACGTGCCCGTCCTTCATCACGAACTGCACGTCCTGTAGCGCCGTGATGTCTTCGGTGGGATCACCCGGCACGGCGATGATGTCTGCGAGCAGGCCGGCCTCGAGGCGTCCGCGGTCTTCGACGCCGATGAGGTCCGCGCTGGTGAGCGTCGCGGCCCGGATCGCCTGGAGCGGGGTCATGCCGCGATCGACCAAAGCCCACAATTCCATGGCGTTCTGGCCATGCGGGATCGCGGGCGCATCCGTCCCACACGCGATCCTGACACCGGCGTGGATGGCCTTGGTGAGAGTGCGACGCGCTTGCGGGAATACCTCGGCAGCCTTCTTCTGCAGCGCGGGCGCTGCTTTCGACACGTCGAGCCCCTCGGACAGATAGCTCGTGGGGACGAGAAATGTACCGTGCTCGACCATCATGGCGATGGTGTCGTCGGATGCGAGGGAACCGTGCTCGATGCAGTCGACTCCCGCGCGGATGCACGCCCGGATTCCGGCATCACCGTGGGCATGCGCGGCGACCTTCACACCCGCCCGATGTGCCTCGTCGACGATCGCCTCGAGTTCTTCGTCGGAATACTGCTGTGCACCCGCGGCCGTGCTGTGGGACATCACGCCGCCCGACGCCGAGATCTTGATGACTTCGGCACCGTACTGGATCTGGTAACGCACGGCCCGGCGGACTTCGGGGACTCCGTTCGCCATGCCCTCGTCGGGCGAGAGCGGCATGATGTGTGGTGCGAGGCGCTGGAACATCCGCGGATCGAGATGCCCACCCGTGGGGGTGATGGCGTGGCCTGCACCCACGATGCGCGGCCCCTGCACCCAGCCTTGCTCGACGGCTCTGCCCAGGTCGACGTCCAGGAGATACCCGCCGGTCTTGACCATGAGTCCGAGGTTGCGGACCGTCGTGAAGCCGGCCGCGAGCGTGGTTCGGGCGTTCTCGGTGGCGCGTAGCGTGCGGTAGACGGGATCGTCCTGGACGCCGTGCATCGGATTGGGCAGCCCGGTGGGGGTGTCGGGCCCGCCGATGAGCAGGTTCACCTCCATGTCCATGAGCCCCGGAAGCAGGGTGACGTCGCCGAGGTCGACTACGGTGCCGGCAGCAGGTTCTTCGGTCGGGTTCACTGCGGCGATGAGGTTGCCTTCGACCACCACCGTGGCCCCGTGGTGCATTACCCCGGTGGTGACATCGAGCAGACGGGCGGCGCGGACGATCGTCGGCAGGCCGGTCATGGCGTCGGCTCGATCACGCATTCGAGCATGGCCGCGCCGGAATCGGGCACCCGGGGCTGGCTCCACACCTCCACCGGGAACGACACCATGATCATCGAATACAGCAGGTAGATGAGGTTCTGCACGTCGGAGGGTAGGTCGTCGAGCGAGAACTTGTCGCAGTACGCGATCGCGGCCTCTGCGCGCGGCGAGATCGCGTCGTAGAACGCCTGCATCTCCTCCATGGAGCCGGCGAGCCGTGCGGCATATCGTTCCGGCTCGGAGCCGAGGCACCATGTGCTCGCGTACGGCTCGAGATCGTGGAACTCGTCGGGCAGCATGGCAGTGGTCATCGGGTGAGCTCCTCTGCTTTGTCGTTCCGGTAGTCGTCCACCCACTGCGCTGCCACATGGTGTAGGTGGCGCAGCAGGATCTCCTGGTCGTTGAGGGGAAACGCGGAGACGACGCCGGATTCGAGCATCGACTGTGTCGCCTCGAGGGTGTTGCTGTCTTGGAGTGCATATTCCTTGAACGTCACTGCGGCCATCTCGTGGGCTACCCGCTCCCTCGCTGTCCGGGCGGGAACGAAGTACGCGTTGCCTTCGAAGATGTGGGTGTTGTGGGACGTCGGCCAGTACTGGTAGGTGACGTACCAGCCACTCGACCACACCAGGATGGTGAAGTTGGGCCACAACTGGAAGGAGTCGAGGCCCCACGGGTCGCACTTGGCGGGGTTGAGTCCCGGCGGCATTTCGGCGACACCCAGGTCCGGAACGTCCCACGGACCGAACAGTCCACTGCGCGTGATGTCTTCCATCGGTTTGCGCATGTCCGAATCGAGCTCCCACGTCACCACACCCGAGGTGCTCACGAGGCGATGTGGTCCGTCCAATTGGTAGTGGGGTGCTTCGAATCCCGCCTGGGCGGCCGCGGCCGAGAACTTGGCGGGAGACTGCCTGCCGTGCAGGATCGGCGCGTGATAGAACTCTTGGAAGGCGTCCATGTAGAGTTTCCAATTCGCCTTGATTTCAGCACGATACGAGAATCGTTCGGTGAGGTTGCCGAACGGGTAGCCATCAAGTGCGGTCACCATCGGACCGAGGAAATCGGTCAGTGATTGCTCCGGTTGCTTCGCGAGGTTGACGAAGATGAAGCCGGCCCACACGTCGCAGTGCACGGAAACCAGGCCGTAGGCGTCCTTGTCGAGGTCGAAGAACTCCTCCTCCTGTTGCACGAAGGACAGCGCGCCGTCCAGGCCGTAACGCCATCCGTGGTATTTGCAGGTGAACTGGCGGCACGTCCCTGAGGTTTCCTCGTTGGGGAAGTCGTTCCACACCAGCTTGTTTCCTCTGTGCCGGCAGATGTTGTGGAAGGCGCGTACCTCCCCGTCGGAGCCACGCACGATGATGATGGAGGTCTTGGCGGCGTTGATCTCCTTCGTGAAGTAGCTACCTGTGCGGGGGACCTGCTCGATGCGGCCCACGTTCAGCCACGCGCGCTTGAAGATCGCTTCGCGTTCGAGCTCGTAGAATTCGGGACTGGTGGAGTCGTCGTACGACATCGGTGCAGTGCCGAGCTGCGAATAGTGCTCGGTCCAGCTTCCTTCGGCGGGCTTCGGCCAGCGGGACATGCGGTACTCCTCTGGTGGGCGGTGGGCTGTCGAATCGAGGTGCACTAACGAATTGGGAGGGTCATTGGATCGGTTCGTCTCCGAGCACGGTGGTCCTGAGCATTTCGCGCTCGGAGTCGGGTTCGTAGGGGGCAGCCCGGTGGATTACACCGCGGTTGTCCCAGATGACGGTGTCGCCGACAGACCAGGTGTGCCGATACACCCGGTCGGGGAGGGTGCAGCGTCGGAGGAGGTCGTCGAGCAGTGCGCGACTCTCGTCGATGTCTTGTCCGACGACGTGGTCTGTGGAGGCACCGAGGACCAGTGAGCGGCGGCCCGTTCGGTGGGTCCACACCAGGGGATGCACCTTGGGTGGCCGCGCGCGCCACACCGCCAGCTGCTCGGGTGTCGGGTCGGGGGTGACCAGTCGTTGTGAGGCCTCGAGCGAATGGATGACGCGCAGGCCGAGCAGGTCCGTCTTCTCGTCGTCGCCGAGGGCATCGTATGCGTCGTAGGTGCTGGCGAACTCCGTCTCTCCGCCGCGCGCGGCGACGGCATGGGCACTGAGGATGGTTGCGTGTTGAGGGTGGATATCGCCGTCTGCTGTGCAGCCGTCGATGTGCCAGTCGAAGGTTGCGCGCAGATAACTCGCCGAGGTGTTCTTTGCGGTATCGAGGCTGACCCGGTAGATGCCTTCGACGGCATGGTGTCCTGGGGACGTGTCGATGTCGCCGAGTGTGCGGGCGAACGCGACCTGGGTCTGCGCGTCCAGATGTAGGTCACGGAAGACCAGGACGCCGTGTTCCTCGAGGAGCTCGAGGATGTGGTCGGGGAGCGTCTCGTCGTCGAGGAGCGTGTCTCGGTCGACGCCGATGATTTCTGCACCGACTCGTTTGCTGAGACGTCGGATGGTGAGTGTGTTCATGAATACCCGCTTTCGCGAAGCTCGTCATGTGCGCGTGTCGGTGTCGCGCGGTGGCAGTTGTTTCCGGAAGGTCATGGGAACGGTTCCTTCACCCGGTCGATGCGGGCGGCAGCACTGTCCACGACCTTGGGCTGATGGAAGATCTCGACCGACATCGACACGGTGACCAACGAGTACACGAGGTGCAGGAGGTTCACCGCGTCGTCGGGCATGTCGTCGAGTGGGAACTTGTCGCAGTAGGCGACGGCCTCTTCGAGTTGCGGGAAGAATGCGTTGTAGAAGGGCAGCATCTCGCTCATCGAACTGCTCATCCGCTGGGCATACCGTTCGCGTTCGGTTGCGAGGCACCAGGTCTGGGCGTAGTTCTCGAACTCCGCGAACTCGGGGGGAAGCAACCTGGGTGCGGTCATGCCGGGACCTCCGTATTCGCTTGCTGATATGCGCGCACCCAGTCGCCGACGACCTTGTGGAAATGCCGGACGAGGATTTCCTGATCGTTGACGACGAATTCGTGGACACCGGCCGAGTAGTACGCAGCTTCGAGCGCGGTCTGGGTGCCGTCGAGCATGCCGGCGTCCTGCAGCGCGAACTCCTTGAAGACCACCGACGCGACCTCGTGTTCGACGCGCTCGCGGGCCGAGGTGGCGGGTTGGAAGCAGAGCACGCCTTCGAATCGGTGGGTGTTGTGGGACGTCGGCCAGTACTGGTAGAGCAGGTACCAGCCTCGGTAGATGAGGATCTCCACGTTCGGGAAGATCTGGAAGTTGTCGATTCCCCACGGGTCGATCCCGCCCGGATTGAGCCCCGGTGGTGTGTGGCCGAGATCGGGGGATTCCCAGGGGCCGACCAGGCCGCTGCGGGTGACGCGTTCGATGGGATACATGAACTCGGGCGGCAGTGTCCAGCGTCGGGGTCCTCCGGTGCTGGTCATCCGATGCGGGCCGTCGAGCTGGAAGTGCGCGCACTCGAAGCCCTTCTTCGGGTTCCTCACCGCGGTCGGCACCTGCTGGGAATGGAGGCCGGGCACGTGGTAGTACTCCTGGAAGGCATCGGCGAAGAGCTTCCAGTTGCTGCCGTTGCGCGCGGTGAACTCGTACCGCTCGGTGATTTTTTCGAAGGGGTAGCCGTCGAGGGCTGTGATCATCGGGCCGAGGAACTCGGTCAACGACTGCTCGGGTTGTTCGGCCAGGTTGATGAAGATGAATCCGGCCCACACGTCGCAGTGCACGGGAACCAGGCCGTAGGCGTCCTTGTCGAGGTCGAAGAACTCGTCTTCTTGCTGTACGAATGCCAGCGAGCCGTCGAGGCCGTAGCGCCAACCGTGGTACTTGCAGGTGAACTGACGGCAGGTGCCGTCTACCTCGTCGTTCGGGAAGTCGTTCCATACCAGCTTGTTTCCCCGGTGACGGCATACATTGTGGAATGCACGGACGACTCCTCCACCGTCCCGGACGACGAGGATGGATGTGCCGGCAACCTCGATTTCTCTGGTGAAGTAGCTTCCGGTGCGAGGAATCTGCTCGACGCGGCCCAGGTGGAGCCAGGCGCGTTTGAATATCGCTTCCCGTTCGAGTTCATAGAACTCGGGCGACACCGAGTCCTCGAACGAGATGGGGCCGGTGCCCAGATCCGGATAGTGCTGCGTCCACGTACCTTCGGGTGGTCTCGGCCACTGGGTCATGACTGGTCCTCCAATTCCGGAAGTTCGGGTATCGCGGTGAGATCGATGCTCGGATCGAGTGGGAGCGCCACGCTGTTGAAGACCATGGCGAGGCACACATACGTGCCGGCGACGAACAGTGCTTCGAGAAGTTGCCTGGGCTCGAGCGAGTCTTCGAGCAGCGCCCAGGTGCTGTCATCGACCTGATGGTGGTCGATGAGCTGATCGATAGCGGCGAGCAGCGACGATTCCAGTGGGGTCCAGACTCCGGCGTCTGCGCCGAGTCCGATTCGGGTGATCTCGTCGTCGGTGATGCCGTGTGCTCGTGCCGCCACGACATGCTGGGCCCACTCGTAGGCCGCGCGAGTCCGCCAGGAAATGCGCAGGATCATGAGTTCGCGAAGCCGCGGATCGAGAGTGGGATTGTCGAGGAGCACCCCGTTGTAGGCCAGCCAGGCGCCGCCCAGTTCGGGGTGATGGCCCAGGAGCCCCAGAACATTGGGAAGCGGAGAGCACTCGGGTGTGTCGGACAGGTAGCGGTCCGCGGCCTTCACATGTCCGCACAAGATCTCACGGGATCCGGGGGCCCAGTGAGCCAGCGGGAGCGGCGCCAAGCGCCCGGTGGGTGTTGCCCTCATATGACGGTTCCGCCGTTCACGCCGAGGACCTGGCCGGTGATGAACCCGGCGGCGTCGCTGCACAGGAAACAGCATGCTGCGGCGATGTCCTCGCCGGTTCCCATCCGGCCGACCGGCACCGACTTGGCGAGCGTGTCGTTGTCGGCGTAATGCCCGGAGGCTTGAGAACTGCGCGACATGGGTGTGTCGATCGCCGACGGCGGAATGTTGTTGACGGTGATCCCGAACGGCGCGTACTCGCGTGCCAGCCCTTTCGTCATCGCGATGACGCCGCCCTTGGAAGCGGTGTAGTGAATCATCCGTGGGGATCCGCGTTGCGCGCTCGACGACGAGATTGTGACGATGCGACCCCAATGCTGCTCGACCATGTCAGGGACCGCCGCCTGAACACAATTGAATGTCCCTGTCAGATTCACTGCGAGGACCTTGTTCCACGAGTCTTCGGAGATGTCGGTGAAGGTGTCGAATGCGACGACCCCCGCGCTGGTCACCAGGATGTCGATCGACCCGAATGCGGCACGGACCTTGCCCAGGGCGTCATCCACCACCGGCCGGTCGGCGACGTCGACGTCGTATCCGCTCGCGGTAGCACCGTCGGCGGCCAACTCGTCGGCGACGCGGTGTGCGGCCTCGCCGTCGAGGTCGAGGACGGCGACCTTGTGTCCCGTGGCGGCGAACTGTCGGCAGATGGACAGACCCATTCCGGATGCGCCGCCGGTGACCACCGCGACGCGTCCGCGTGTATACGGTGAACGTGTGCTCGTTGGCGCGGTGTCGCCGAGTATGTGCGGGCTGGTCATGCCTTGCTCCTCTATTCGTAGACGACGTGGACGCGCGTGCTGGTTGCGACGGCCTGGCAGGTCAGCACCAGCCCCTCTGTCACCTCGTCTTCGGTCAATGCCTCGTTGTTGCGCATCGTGGCGGACCCCTCGACGACCTGGGCGATGCAGGTGCCGCAGGTGCCGGCCTCGCAGGTGGACGGTGGTCTCAGGCCCATGGCGCGTGCGGCTTGGAGGACCGTCGCATCGCCTCTGATCTCTCGGGTTTCGATGCGACGTCCGAGTTCGACGGTCATCGCCACCTGCCGAGGGCTGTCCGGCGCTGCGAAGGCGTCGTGTTCTGTTCGCGGAGTGAAGCGTTCGATGTGGATTCGGGACGCCGGGCAATCGGTGTTACGGAAGGTGTGCTCGACGAGATCCATGAACGCGGTGGGGCCGCAGATGTAGATCTCGGCGTCGTCGGCCCGGTTTCGAATGCGATGCACGTCGTGTGCGCCGATGATTCCGGATTCGTCGTCGCGGTGATGGGCCACGTTCAGCCGACTCGGGTGACGAGCAGCGAGATGGTCGAGCTCGGTGGCGAACAAAGCGGATTCGCGTGTTCGATGCGCGTCGAGGACGTGGATTCGCCGGTCTGTTGTTGCCAACGCGGTTTTGACGATCGAGATGATCGGCGTGATTCCGCTTCCACCGGCATAGGCGACGATGTCCCGACAGGAGTCGTCGAGGACGAAATCGCCGGCGGGCAGTGTCGCGTCCAGCTCGTCGCCGGGTCGTACCGTGTCGTTGATCCAGTTCGAGACCGCGCCACCGTGCACTCGCTTCACTGTGACGGTCATGCGGTGGTCGACCGCAGGTGACGACGACAGCGAGTAGGACCGGAGGTGGGTCTCGCCGTCGATTGTGAATCGGAAGGTCAGGAATTGTCCGGCACGGTAGCGGTACTGCGGCGCGATCTCACTCGATGGTTCCAGGGTGAACGATTTGGCATCGCGGGTTTCCTGCACCACATCGAGAACGCTCACGCGGTGGCCGGCGCGGGATGGGCGGCCTGCGCGCGACGCGGACACGTTCGAGGACGCGGTTGCGCGAACTGACACCGAAGTCTCCAATCTGCTTCTGGCCGTGCACCTTGAGTAAGTGACGCGGGGGAAATCTGCAGTGGAACCGTCGAGCTGAAGCTCTTAATCAGGTGATTAACTTAATCGGGTGATTAAGAGATATACCGGGGTAAGCGTGTTGCCGTCAAGGGAAGAGGGAAAGTTGTTTCAGAGCCCGAGCATCGGCGTGCCCTCACATGGCTACACTTGGCCCCGGCATTGCAGGTGAGGTGGAGGGCGAATGGTGAAGCCGGATCGTGGCGTCGGCGGGGACAACTCCACCACGCGACAGGCACTCCTTGACGCTGCGCAGCAGATCATGCTCGATGAGGGCTACGCTGCGGTCAGCACACGCCGAGTCGCCGGGATGGTCGGGGTGAACTCGGCGCTTGTCTCGTACTATTTCGGGACGATGGAAGGCCTGTTCATCGAGTTGTTCCGGCGCGGAGCCGAGCGAAGCTACGAACTGCAGGTGGAGGCCCTCGCCTCCGAGCAGCCACTGTGGGCTCTCTGGGAGGCCATCCACGACCAATCGTCGACGGCGCTGACGCTCGAATTCGTCGCGCTCGCGAACCATCGGAAGGCGATCCGCGACGAAATCTCGCGGTCGTCGCAACGGTTCCGTGAACTCCAGCTCGATGCGGTGTCGGCAACCCTCGAGAAGCACGGCGTCGACACCGACGAGTACCCACCGCTCGCGGTGATCGTCCTCATGTCCGGTGTCTCGCGATTCCTCCGAATGGAGGAGGCCTTCGACACCGACATGGGGCACGCGTCGACCATCGCGCTGGTCGAGCGATTCCTGACCAATCTCGAAGGTGAGCGACAAACCCCTGCGGCCGCGGGGGCGAAGAAGCGTGCAGCTGCTGGAAGAAAGCAGGCACGCGCGCGCCGCGGGGCGTAGGTAAACATTCGCGAGCTGACCCTCCACTAGGTCGACCCTGGATTCACGCCGATTTTAAATCGTGAACTCATCAGCTCGGCATGAAAGTTTATTCACATGCGGGTGTGGCCGAGGTGGCAAGGCAGCGGTCTGCAAAACCGTCTACGCGGGTTCGACTCCCGCCATCCGCTCTGAATGGAGGGCTACAGGATGAGCGTCACGATTCGTCGTGCAGGTTTGCGACGGCCTCGGCGACACGCTGTGTATCGGCGAACGTCCACCCCTCCGGTGCGGTGACGGCAGCCCACCCGTACGGAATGAGATCTTCGTAGTTGTGTCCGTGCCCGACCGGCGGTGATGTGCCGACCATGATGTCCGCGGCGACCTGCCAGAACGTGACGATCGGGTACCACCGCATCGAAGGTGCACGATCCTTGCCGGGCGCCTCGGCGAGCCATGCCGGTCGTTCGAACAACAGGCCTGGCCCCCACCAGACGACCGGATCGGATGCGTGCTGCAGATACAGCACCCGAGGGTCGATCCACGGACCTCGCTGCGACTCGAGGGACTGCAGATCGGAGGCGAACCGCACCTCGGTCCCGCCCTTGTAGACGGGCAGAACTTCAGGGGAGTCGGCATCACGATGGTCGACGATGCTGCGCCACAGCTGGTTCGAGTTCGGTGGGCCGACGAACAATGCGCCGTCGATGTCGTTGCGTAGGTCGGTGAGGTCGCTGAATGCGGCTTCGGCGGATTGCGAGCCGAGGCTTTCGCCGTAGACCACCAGTTTCGGTCGTTGGTCTTCGGGCAGCTGTAACCATCGTTCGTGGACGCCGTTGACCAACTCGTGCCCCGCCGCTTTCGCTGCGGACCCGTCGACGAGGAACGAGATCCAGCTCGGCAAGAACGAGTACTGAATGGCGGCGATCGCCGAGTTGCCGTTGTAAATCATTTCGATGGAATCGGCGGCGACCGGGTTGACCCACCCGGTGCCGGTGGTGCCGGACACCACGAGGATCTCGCGGTCCCATGCCTTGGTGCGGTCGAGTTCGTCGAGAACCAACTGCACCTGATCCTCAGTGGTGCCGTCCGCTTCGAGGCCGGCGTATACCCGTACGGGTTCGAGTGCGGGTGCGCCGTTGAGTTCGGTCAGCTCGTCGGCGCGCATACCGCCGTCGGTGAACGTGCGGCCTTGGCGGCCGAGACTGTCCCACGACGACGTCGACGCGGAACTGCCGGACCGCTCGGGTTCCTGAGGCTGAGTCACCCCGGGGTCGGTGCTGTTGTTGTCGTCGGAGAACACGATCCGCGCCGCGGTGGAACTGCTCGCGAGCAGAACCTCATCGACGAACACGATGGCCGCCACCACAAGGATCACCGGTGCGAGGACACCCGCTGCAGCAACCGGAACGCGCAGTCGCGTCGCCAGAAACCCCGCGAACCTGCGGCCCACCCAGTGCACACCGCGCGAGATGAACAGGATCGTGAGAAAGATCGCGACACTCACCAGACCGGTGCGCAGGTACGCGAAGCCCGTCGTCTCCTCGATACCCATGAGAGCGCGAACCTCGTTCTGCCAATCCGCTGCGACGAGCAGGCTCCCGACCAGTGTCAGCACCGCCGCAATGGCCACCAAGACCTGCGCGATGATCCGAGCAGTGTGGCGACGCCGCCACCATAAGAGATGCGGGGCGATCCACCGTCGGGCAGGGAAGGCGAGGAGGACACCGATGCCGTAGCCGATGATGCTGGTGATGCCGCTGACGAATCCTTGGAAGTACCACTCGCGTGCGATCAGCGAGGGGCTCAGGCTCCATGCGAAGAAGAACAGGGCGACGACAAGGCCGACGAAATCCAGGCCGAAGACCGCGAAGTATGGCGGGGTCGGTGTTTCTGTTGTGTCGTCGTGCGCCGTGTGGGTGCTCACGGGGGCGACACTATCCGGAGCGATACTTCGCGGAACTCAGAATCGTGCGGTTGTCACCTGACCGCTTCGAGTCGCCCGTCTCCTCGGACGCGGGCATGACCGAGTCGATGCACGATCGACGCGATTGTCGAGCTGGTTCGTCGACGTGAAGTGGGACCGGACATCGACATGTCGGTGGCGGTTCTTAGAGTGGACTTGCCCGCTCCGTCGACGGGCGGAAGAGGTGACGGCAGATGAGGGAGTGGGCGTGGAGTCGAGGGAGAACGATCCCGAGCTGAGGGATCGCGTGCAGCGTCTGCTCAGTTTCCTGTCCGAGCTGGTCAAAACCCGCAGCACGCCCGTCCGCGTCCTCGACAAACACCGTGCCGTGATGTCTCTCGCCGAGGGAAATCTCGATCTCGGCCTCAGTGCCGATGCCGCAGCCGGCGACGTCGTCCTTCGCGCACGGCGGGTTCAGCTCGAAGACCCACCGCAGCCTCCCGCCCTAGTCGCGAAGCATCTGCAGGGGTCGATCGGCGACTCCGCCGTCGAACCCACGCTCGGCCCGCAGGCCCCCGAGGGCGTCGACGGCTTCGAGACCTGGCTCGGTGAATGGCGGGCGTGGGCGGCAGCCGACCGCGAGCGACGCCCCGCAGCGCACCTCTACACGTTCCTGCAGCGCGCCATGCTCGACCTGGAGGCTCAACCGGAATCGCTCGAGTTCGTCCTCGCGTCGGGGCTGCTGCAGCTCTCCGAGGATGTGGCGGGCGAGAAGGTACGCACGCACCTGATCACACAGTCCACTCTCATCGAGCGCCACGGGGAGTCCGGCGATCTGCTGGTCCGGTTGAATCCCGACGCCGTCCCGTCGCTCGAAGATCTCCAACTCCTCACCGGGCTGGAGGTGTTCGACCCGTCCAGTACCCGCGCCCTGCACGAATCTCTCGTCACCCAGGTTGCGTCGCCCGTCGATCCCGCCGCGAGGGTGTTCCTCAAGGAGTGGGCCGATCGCGCCCTCACCGTGCGCGTCGACGTGGTCGACCACAAGGACGAAGCATCGTCACCGCACACATTCCTGACGCCGTCGCCGGCGTTGGTGCTCCGTAAACGCGGCGCCTACGCACTCGTCGAGTACTACAACCGCATGGTCGAGGCGGTCGCCGACGAGTCGAACCCGATACCGCTCGGCCTGGCGCAGCTCGTCGAAGCGATCGAACCGGCCGACCGTGTCGCGTGGCTCGACCGCACCGGTATGCCGTCGGCCCTGTTCGCCGACGATCCGCTGTTCCCGCTGCCCGCGAACGGGGAGCAGCGCGACATCATCGACCGGCTCACCGGCGACAGCGGCGTTGTGGTGGAAGGTCCGCCGGGTACCGGCAAGACCCACACCATCGCCAATCTCGTGGCCGCCCTGCTTGCGCGTGGCCAGCGCGTGCTGGTCACGAGTGAGAAGGCGCAGGCGCTGCGCGTCCTCCGCGACAAACTTCCGCCCGAACTACAGGAACTGTGCGTGTCGGTCACCGACGCGTCACGTGGAGGGTCGGAGGAACTCAATCGCAGTGTCAGCGAGATAGCCACCCGTAAAGCGCAATTCAACCACCGACGCGCAGCACAACGTATCGACGACATCGCAGCACAGCGTAGCGACGCACTGAATCGTCGAGCACTGCTGACCGAACAGATCCGGCAAGCCCGCGCGGAGGAGACGATCGTCCACTCCGAGGTCGTCGCCGGTTATGAGGGGACGGTCGCGTCGATCGTCCGCCAGGTCCGCGCACAAGAATCCCGATACGAGTGGCTGCCGGTGCCGCTCCTCACCGCCACGTCACCGCTGACCGCAGAAGAACTCGTCACCCTTCACTCGCTTCACCAGAAGACGAGTGTCGACCGCGCCCGACGCCGACACCAGACCTTCCCCGAGCTGTCTCTGCCCGCCCAGAGGGACGTGCAATACGCGTGTGATGCGATCGCGCAAGCACCGCCCGAGATGACGGGCACTGAGACTCAGGCCTTGCTGGGAATTCTCGAGGGTGCGCCACTCGAGACCCTCGCCCGCATCCGCGACCTCTGCGAACAATTGCAGGGCGCTCTGCACGACGCGGAGAGACTCGACCCGCGATTCCAACGCGTGGCCGACGACGTTCTCTCGGGGAAAGCGCACCACCTGTGGGGAAAGACTGCCGAGTTCGCCGGCCTCGTGCAGGCCGCGCAGGACGCCGACCGCGTCGTCGGTGCCAGCTCAGTCGAGACGCCGGTGACAGGGCCGACTGCGTTCGCAGCGTACGACGCACTGGCCCGCAAGCTGGACGCGGGGGAAACCTGGCGCAGTGGCTTCTCCCGGTTCCGGAGGAGCGACGAACAATCGTCGGTCGAGGCGCTCGGCGAACCCGCGACCGTCGACGGTGTCGCGGCCACCTCCGCCCACACAGTGCGCATCGTGGCCGAGCACCTCCGTGCCCTCGACGCAGTCCGGGTAGTGGGGATCGTCCTCCGCGATCTCGGCATCGACATCGCACTCGATGAATCGCGCAGCCGTGCCGTCGGCACCCTGGCTTCTATCAACAGGGACTGCGGCATCGTCGACGGTCTCATTACACGGGTGCGGGACGTCGAGGCGGCGCTGCGGGAGGTCAACCCGGGTGCACCCCGGATCGCGAACGTCGAGCAAGCGAGTGCGGTCGCAAAGTCGGCGCGGGTGATCGCCGCGACCGGCACCGCGGACGCAAGCAAGACCTGGCTCGAATCCATCGGCATGTACATACGAGGCGAGATCGCCGGGGGAGCTTCGCCCGAAGGTCGCGCGCTGGCACGGGCCTTCCACGACGCAGATTTCGACGGCATCAACGCAGCCTTGGACGCGTGGGATCGTGCGGTCGGCGAACAGCGTGACGAGCTGGAACTCGTATCCCTGCACGCACGATTGACGGAGGCTGCACCGGCGCTCGCGCTGGCCATCGCGGACTATCCGGGGAGCCCGGAATGGCCGGCCCGTCTCGCCCAGATCGAGAACGCGTGGGCGTGGCGTCGCGCAGATGAGTGGGTGCGGCGCTACCACGAGGGCCGTGAACACACACAGCTCGACCACGAGCTCGACGCCGTGGAAACCGACGTCGCGCGGCTCACCGCGCAGCTTGCTGCGGAGAAGGCGTGGAGCGCGTGTCTCGCCCGCGCGACCGCCGAGCAGGTCCAAGCCCTCCACTCCTACCGCGACCATGTCGCGAGTATCGGCAAGGGCACCGGCCGGTACGCGGAGCGTTATCGTGCTGCGGCCCGTGAGGCCATGCAGATCGCACAGGGTGCGGTGCCGGCGTGGGTGATGCCTCTGCAGCAGGTGTTGGCTTCGATTCCGCCGGAACAGAATTCGTTCGACGTCGTCATCGTCGACGAAGCAAGCCAGGCCGACATCAGCAGCCTGTTCCTGATGTGGCTGGCTCCGCGGGTGATCGTGGTGGGCGACGACAATCAGTGTGCACCGAGCGCGGTGTCTCTGGGTGCGCTGGACGGGGTCTTCAGTCGCCTCGACTCGTACCTGCCCGACATCCCGAAGTATCTGCGCGACAGCTTCACTCCGCGTTCGAGTATGTTCTCGTTGCTGCGGTCGAGGTTCGGCAGTGTCGTCCGGTTGCGGGAGCACTTCCGGTCGATGCCGGAGATCATCGAGTGGTCCAGCAGCCAGTTCTATGCTGATGCACCGCTGTTTCCGGTGCGGCAGTATGGGGCCGACAGGTTGCCGCCGCTGCGCACCACCTTCGTCGAGGGCGGTGCCGTCACGGGACAGAACTCGACGCTGACGAACCATGCCGAGGCCCATGCTCTCGTCGACACTCTCGTCGAGTGTCTCGGCGACGAGCGCTACGACGGGAAGACCTTCGGTGTGGTGGTTCTGCAGGGGCAGTCGCAGGTCGACGCCATCCAGAACGAACTCCTCGACAGGTTGACCCCGGAGCAGTGGGAAGAACGCAGGCTCCGCGTCGGCACCCCTCCGGATTTCCAGGGCGACGAACGACATGTGGTGTTTCTGTCGATGGTCGTCGCGCCCGAACAGAACATTGCGGCGATGACGAGGACCGAATACCAGCGCAGGTTCAACGTCGCAGCGTCACGAGCGCAGGACCAGCTGTGGTTGTTCCATTCGCGGACTGCCGACACGTTACGGCCGTCGGACCTGCGGCATTCCCTGCTCACATATATGCAGTCGACGTCCGTGATGCCCGCAGCACCTATGCCCGAGAGGGTGACGCGTTTCGAGCGACATGAGGCGTTCGGAAATCCCTTCGAGCAGCGCGTGTTCCTCGATATCGTTGCTCGCGGGTATCACGTGAACCCGCAGGTCGAGGTGAACGGTTACTTCATCGACCTGGTGGTGACGGGCGCGGCAGGCAAGCTGGCTGTGGCGTGCGACGGCGATCAATGGCACACCAGGCCCGAGCAACAGCGTGCAGATCTCGAACGGGAACGTGAACTGACGCGAAGCGGGTGGAAGTTCTGGCGGGTTCGCGAATCGGAGTACTACTTCGATCCGGTTGCGGCGATGGCGGGGCTGTGGGGTGAGCTGGAACGGCGTGGCATCGCACCCAGTGTTGCTGTGTCCGGTGCTGTTTCAGGGAATTATGTCGGATCTGCGATCGCCGAGCGTATTTCGGTGTTCCAGTTGCCGGTCGTCGAGAAGGCCGGGTCCGCTGAAGCGTCGGTGCCGTCGCGGCTCGCGGTTGCGATCGTGGAGGTGCTCGGAAACGAGTCGTATCCGGTGGTTGAGATCGCCGGCCGGTTAGGCATGGACTGGACGGTCGTGCTCCCTGCGCTGGAAGGGCTCGTCGCGGCAGGGATCGTCGCCGCGGTCGCTGAGGCGGGGGAGCGGACGGAGTATCGCGTCGCGGCTGTTGTGGAGCGGCCTGCCGATGATGTTGGCAGGGTGACGCCTGCGTCACGAGGTGCATCGGACGGTAGTGCAGCGGGCCACCATCGTTGAAGTCGCGATGCTGCTCGTCGGGCATGCATGTCAGTATTGGCCGTATGTACGTGACGGGCAGGCGAGCGCGGGACGCAGTGGAGCAATTGCGGCCCCGGTTCGTCCCCACTCGGGGATAGCGGGCCGGGGCGCATGAGCGAAAGGCTCTGCCTTGTCCCGTACCGATGCGCATGCTCCCCTGTGGGTTCGTCTCCACCGCGACGAGCTTGCTGTTGAACCGTGCCATGACCACCGTGGTGGCGTGTGCGATCTCCCTGACCATGCCCCGGCAGCGCCGCTTCACGCGACGAACTGTCATTGGGCGTTCCTGTACACGGGTATCGGAGTGTGCTCATGCTCCCTCTGCCACGGTGGTGAGTGGCATATCCGAAGTCTTCGTCGTGAGCGCCGGCGTGCGGCGCGCGCGGTCGAGGAGATGAGTCGCCGGTGGAATGCGGGCGATGCTGCTGCATTCGACGACCTTGCGGTCCCGCGTCGCAAGCAGGATTGGTGGGTGTAGCCGGATGGATCGCCGCAGTCTCACCTTCATGCCGGCCGCCCGGGAACAAGCCGACGCTTCGGATGGCCGACCTACGGCAGGTTCCACACCGTCGACCACACTGTCACGCGCGGCACGCATTTCGTCGCGGTTCCGATCTAGGGCCCTCCAACTGTTCGGTGTTCGGTCAATACCGAACGGCGGACACGCGGGTGACTGATTCGGATGGCGATGAGCGGACGGTTCCTCCGGTTCGTGAGACGACGTGGAACACGACGACGAGAGCAGCGACAACGCACAGCTCGATCGTGATCTCGAGGCTGCCGGGACCTCTATCGCGCGGCTGATCGCACAGCTAGCCGCCGAGAAGACGTGGAGCGCGTGTCTCGACCGCACCCGCCGAGCAGGTCCAAGCCCTCCACTCCTACCGCGACCACGTCGCGAGTATCGGCAAGGGCACCGGCCGGTACGCGGAGCGCTATCGTGCAGCGGCCCGAGGGTCATGCAGGCCGCGCAGGGTGCGGTGCCGGCGTGGGTGATGCCGCTGCAGCAGGTGTTGGCTTCGATTCCGCCGGAACAGAATTCGTTCGACGTCGTCATCGTCGACGAAGCAAGCCAGGCCGACATCAGCAGCCTGTTCCTGATGTGGCTGGCTCCGCGGGTGATCGTGGTGGGCGACGACAATCAGTGTGCACCGAGCGCGGTGTCTCTGGGTGCGCTGGACGGGGTCTTCAGTCGCCTCGACTCGTACCTGCCCGACATCCCGAAGTATCTGCGCGACAGCTTCACTCCGCGTTCGAGTATGTTCTCGTTGCTGCGGTCGAGGTTCGGCAGTGTCGTCCGGTTGCGGGAGCACTTCCGGTCGATGCCGGAGATCATCGAGTGGTCCAGCAGCCAGTTCTATGCTGATGCACCGCTGTTTCCGGTGCGGCAGTATGGGGCCGACAGGTTGCCGCCGCTGCGCACCACCTTCGTCGAGGGCGGTGCCGTCACGGGACAGAACTCGACGCTGACGAACCATGCCGAGGCCCATGCTCTCGTCGACACTCTCGTCGAGTGTCTCGGCGACGAGCGCTACGACGGGAAGACCTTCGGTGTGGTGGTTCTGCAGGGGCAGTCGCAGGTCGACGCCATCCAGAACGAACTCCTCGACAGGTTGACCCCGGAGCAGTGGGAAGAACGCAGGCTCCGCGTCGGCACCCCTCCGGATTTCCAGGGCGACGAACGACATGTGGTGTTTCTGTCGATGGTCGTCGCGCCCGAACAGAACATTGCGGCGATGACGAGGACCGAATACCAGCGGCGGTTCAACGTTGCGGCGTCGCGGGCGCAGGACCAGCTGTGGTTGTTCCATTCGCGGACGGCCGACACACTGCGGCCGTCGGACCTGCGTCATTCACTCCTCACCTACATGCAGTCGACGTCGCCGACACCTGCCGATCCGATGCCCGACGGCGCGACGCGCGACGAGCGGCACGGAGCGTTCGGCAGTCTCTTCGAACAGCAGGTGTTCCTCGATATCGTTGCTCGCGGGTATCACGTGAACCCACAGGTGGAGGTGAACGGTTACTTCATCGACCTGGTGGTGACGGGTGCGGCAGGCAAGCTGGCGGTCGCCTGCGACGGCGACCACTGGCACACCACTCCCGACCAGCAGCGAGCCGACCTCGAACGTGGGCGTGAACTGCAGCGGAGCGGGTGGAAATTCTGGCGGGTCCGCGAATCCGAGTACTACCTCGACCCGACCGCTGCGATGGCCGGGCTGTGGGGCGAGCTCGAGCGGCGGGGTATCACCCGCGACGCCGCGGATGCTGCAGTCGTGGTCGATGCGGGTTGGACGCCGGTCGAGTTGGTGGATGACGGCCCGCCGGCCGGCGACGTTGTCGACATTGCGGAGCCGCCGGTGGCGCAGCCGGTTGTTGCAGAGGTCGTTGAGGCTGTGCCCGTGGAGGTTCCGGAGCCGGACCTCGAATCTGCGATCACCGAGATGATTCCGGTGATCACGGTGCCGGTCGCAGAGCCTGCCGGGGCCGTCGATTCGTCTGCGACTGTGTCGGCGCCGGTGAGCCTCGAGGACATGATCGTGAATGCGCTCGGGAACGGGACATATCCGGTGGTGGAGCTCGCAGGCCGGCTCGACATGGACTGGAAGGATGTGCTCGCGGCGCTGGAAGAACTCGTCGTCGCGGGGGTGGTGGACGAGATCTCGGTGCTGGGGGAGCGGAGGCAGTATCGCGTGGCGGGTGTTGTCGATCCGTATGCCGATGATGTTCGAGAGCAGAGCGGAATGCCGAGGCTTCGTTAGGGACAGGTTGCGAAGGTCTCATTTCTTCAAGACCGCGCAGGGATCTTCTTGACAACCTGTTGTGCATGAACCTTCAGTTGACAGACTCCCGCGTTGCCATAGACCTGCAGTCCACCCCTTTGCACCTCGGTCTCGGATGTCGATCCCGACCGGTCGAGGGGTTCACGTTCGAACCTGCGACTCTCGATGCTTACGCGGCGGCGGTCGCCGACGACGGTAATGAAGGCCGACTCGTCGTCCTCATCGACGAGCAGGGCCGCGGGAACCACTGGGAGCGGCACCCGGCGGGTGAGGAGGTGATCGTGTGTGTCAGCGGCACGATCACCGTCATACGTGAGATCGGGGACGAGACCGAGCAGGTGATTCTCGGTCCGGGTGAGGCCACCGTCAACCCTGCCGGCGTATGGCATGCGGTCGACGCGGACGGCGACGCGCGGATCCTCACGATCACTCCAGGGCTCGGCACCGAGCACCGGGGTCGATGACCGTTGACGGCGCTAATGAACGAGCAACTCGCTGCCGCGCCAGGCGGTTGGGGTGAGGCCTGTGAAGTCGCGCCAGTCCCGGACGAGGTGGGCTTGATCGGCGAATCCGGTCGCTGCAGCGATTGTGGACCATGAGGGTGGGGTCCCTGCCGTGGCGAGGACATAGGCGTGCTCGAAACGCAGAACACGTGCAGCTTCTTTGGGTGTCAGGCCGATCTCGCCGTGGAACTTCCTGGTCAGGTGGCGTCGACTCCATCCGAGTTCGGCTGCCAACGATCCGATCTGAACTGTGCCGCGGGAGTTCAACAGCCGCCGCCATGCCTCGCGGACCTCAGGCTGAATGTCAGCACGCGCCGCCGGACTCATGTCGTGACCGCGGACGGCCGCCAGGAGGACGTCATCGAGGGCAGCGAACCGCTCACGCCACGAATGAGCTTCGCGGCTCCGCTCGCTGAGTTCACGACCGAGTCCGCCGAGGATCTGGCCGACGTCGACCACGTCGTTCGCGAGGGCGGCCGCGGGCATCCCGTAGACGGCTCGGGCTCCCATCGGAGTCAGCGACACCTTGACGCCGTGCTGACGGCCGTCGTGCCTGATCGCGACAGCTTTCGAAGTCAGGCCACCTACAACGGCATCGAACCGCCCGTCGCGAACCGTGCATCCCTCGACCGGAACGACTCGGATCGGCTCCGACAGGGAGACGATCAGCGTGAGGTGGCGCCCCGGTGCGCCCCGGTGAACGCCAGGTGGAAACCCGTGCTGCTCGAAACCGTCATACGACATGACATACCCGCGCAACGCCGGGGAGGGCTGCGCTGTCACCCGTGTCGCTGAACCCACAGTCACCCCATCAATCTACGCACGAGCGCCACGAGCGCTCACCGGAAGGACCAATCATGATCCGCCTGTCGGCAATTGGTGACAGCCTGACCCGAGCGCAGCTCAGCGCCGACTATCTCGCCCCGCTCTCCGCGCTGATGCCCGGACGTGTGAGCACGAGCCGATTGGCGGCCAACGGCGACTTCGCGTGGAATCTGCTGCAGCGGCTCGACGAGGTGGTGTCGACCCCGGCCGACCTGGTCACGGTCATGATCGGGACCAACGACGCAAGAGCGAGCCTGCCCGGATTCGCCCTCGATCGCTGGAAGAAGCGCAAGCAGCTGCCGACCGAGCCTTCGCCGGGCTGGTTCGAGGACTGTCTCGGCCGCGTGGTCGACAGGCTCCGGTCCGAGACCGATGCGGAGATCGGCCTGGCCTCCATTCCTGTACTCGGACAGGACCTGAAAGCATCGCCTGCAGAGGCGTCGGCGCGGTACAGCGCGATAATCGCCGACCTGGCCGCCAGCAACGGGGTCGTCTACCTACCCGTCCATGAGCGGCAGGTCGCGGAGCTCGCGGCCGAGCAGCCCGCCGCCGTCCCATACGAGGAGATGACCGTGCCAGGGTTCCTCGCCATGCTCGCTGAGCGTCGGATCCTAGGCCGCAGCCTCGACACGATCTCCGATCGGAGAGGACTCCTCCTCACCGTCGATCACGTCCACCAGAACAGCAAGGGCGCGGCCCTGATCGCCGAGACACTCGAAGCCGGGCTGCTGCGCAGGCATTGACCCTCAGCCGACTCCATGACGCCTCACAGTTGCCGAACACTTTCCGTGGATCTTCGTCGAGTCCGAGAGTCTCGAGCGCTTACCCAATGCCCGCGCAGCCAGGTTGCGACCCTGCCGGGATGCGGGCCTTCCACGACGCGGACTTCGACGGCATCAACGCGGCGTTGGATGCATGGGACCGTGTGCAGGCGAGCAGCTGAGGAGTTGGACCTCGTATCCCTGCACGCGCGATTGACCGATGCTGCACCGGCGCTCGTGCAGGCGATCGCAGAGGATCCGTCGAGACCGGAATGGCCGGCCCGCCTCGCCCGTATCGAGAGCGTATGGGCGTGGCGACGCGCAGATGAGTGGGTACGGCGCTACCACGAGCACCGCGACGACGGACAGTTCGAATGCGACCTCGACGCCATCGAAGTGGACCGTGGCGCGTTGTTCGTCGTTGCCGCCGATGGTGTGCATGTCGATGAGTCCGCGAGCATGGACAGTATCCCTTTTGTTTCATATGGCGGCACCCCACCACGCAGGTGTGGTGGGGTGCCGCCATATGAGGGTGTAAGCGCCGCGGTGCACGTCGCAGTTCGTACTATTTCGTGCGGACGGATGCACGCGTGGTGTGTTCGACACCGTTGGTGTCTTCCCAATTCACCACACATATCGCGGAGGGAGTAGATCCGAAGGTGACGAAGACAGGAAATCGTTCTTCGCCACGGGGAGCAAGGATCTCGATTGGATCATTCCTACCGGCCATGATGTCGAAGTCTTTGACTAGATTCCCCTCTGAATCTTGATACTCGAAACGAACGTTTCTGGCTGCGTACGGCAGGTCGCTTTGAAGTACCAGATACCAGTTCTTCTTGTTCTTCAGTCGACCCTTGGAATCAGTTTCCTGGTAGCTCTGCACCTCAATTCGAGGCCAGATGCCAGATGCCTCCGATTCCGGTAGTGGCGCTGTCAGATCACCTGCCTGACTGCCGGATTGAACGGACCTCTCAGGCTCGGGTTCAGAATCGTGCTTGTACTTCAGGGCCAGTCGCGGAAGCATGAGGGCGAGGACATCGCGCAGTCCTTCCAGTGAGTCATAGGAAGAAACGAAGGCCCTCTTGAAGATTTCCTCTTCCAGGTACTGCTCAAGACGCAGTTTCTCCTGCAGAGCTTCAGTGCCAGACAGTGCCTGACGGTTGCAGTTGTTCTTGAGCACTGCAACTTCCTTTCCTTGATCAAGTAGGCGCTTGATTTCTTCGTCGGTGCCGGACTGATGATCTGGAGTCGGAGTTCCCAATCGATCGGTGAATATGACCAGGCCGATATCTGAATCGTCGACGATCTGTTCGTTTAAAACGCTCTGGCCGTATTCTCCGAAGGCGGGAGAGCCGCCCACCTTCCAGTCTGTGGTCACAAAATTTATGCTGTACATCTTTCCGTAGGTGATGTTCCAAGCCTTGATTGACTTCTCGATTGCGGTGCGATGCTCAGGCGGGAGGTCGCTGGGACTGGAGACCAATATCTGAAGGACGAGCGCGCTGTACGACATTCAACCTCGTTGAAATCGGGGGACTGTGTCGTGCCCTACGTCGCGACGAAGGCGCTGCGCATTACAGATTGACAGCGCGTCCCTCGATGTCTCAAACCGGTTCGTGTGGCCGATCGACGCACCGACTTGATGGCACGCTGGACGATCCACACCAAGGGCGACCTCGAGCACGGCCCGCTGATCGACCACGTTGCGTCGGACCTCGAGTGCACCGCAGTGCGCACGTGGTCGGGTAGCGACGAAGTCGGGCGACTGAGTGATCATTCAGGAGTCGTGTGCTCAATGCGCACGGCAACCGTGGGTTGAGGGAGCGACGGCTGGACCGCCGGATCGCCGTGTAACGGAATCCACTGCATTCCAGGATGTACACACTGATGGTTGTTTGGGCAGGTCAGAGTCGAGGCGGGCGGTGTGGCGACTGAGCCGTCGAGGTCGTTCTGGCATGACCAGGTCCTTGTCGCAGGTAGACCTTATGGTGTGTATGTCCGTTCCGTACTCGTGGTGGAACGGATTTGTGCGGGACGAGCGGAGTAGTTGTGGATTCAAGGGAGAACGATCCTGAACTCAAGGATCGCGTGCAACGCCTGCTAACCTTCTTGTCCGAACTCGTCAAAGCCCGCAGTGCTCCAGTCCGCACCCTCGACAAACACCGTGCCGTGATGGCGCTCGACGAGGGGAACCTCGCCGTCGCGCTGAGTACCGATGCGTCTGCCGGCGACGTAGTGCTCCGCGCACGGCGTGTGCACCTCGAAGATCCGCCACGGCCGCCGGCCGACATCACCGAATGGATTCGCGGGTCGATCGGTGACTCATCGACCGAGCCCACGCTGGACGCCCAGGCTCCGCAACATGTCGACGGATTCGAGCGCTGGCTCGATCAGTGGCGAGGATGGGCGTCGGTGGACCGGGAACGTCGTCCGGTCTGGCAGCTCTACACGTTCCTCCAGCGCGCGATGCTCGATCTCGAGGCCCAACCCGAATCTCTCGAACTGGTGGTTGCGTCGGGGCTCCTGCAGGTGTCCGCCGACGTCGCGGGGGAACCGATCCGCACCCACCTCATCACTCAGTCGACGCTGGTGGAGCGGGACACTGCATCCGGTGACCTGCTAGTTCGGCTCAACCCCGAATCGGGACCTTCGCTCGACGACACCCAGCTGCTGACGGGGCTGTCGGTATTCGACTCGTCGGGCACTCGTACCCTGCACGAATCGCTCGCAGCTCGGGTGACCTCACCCGTCGATCCGGCCGCGAAAGTGTTCCTCAAGGACTGGTCCGACCGCGCGCTCACCGTACGCGTAGACATCGTCGATCGACCCGACGAAGCCCCCACAACGGATCGACTCCTCACACCGTCGCCGTCGTTGGTGCTCCGCAAACGTGGGGCGTATGCCTTGATCGAGTACTACGACCGCATGACCGAGGCGGCTGCCGATGACTCGACGCCTGTGCCGCTCGGTCTCGCGCAGCTGGTCGAGGCAATCGAGCCCGCCGACCGCGTCGCATGGCTCGACCGCACCCGTACCGCATCGTCTGCACTTCTGGCCGAAGACCCACTTTTTCCGCTGCCCGCAAACCAGGAGCAGCGCGACATCATCGATAGGCTGGCCGGCGACAGCGGCGTGGTGGTCGAGGGGCCACCCGGTACCGGCAAGACCCATACGATCGCGAATCTCGTGTCTGCGCTCCTCGCACGCGGTCAACGCGTGCTCGTGACGAGCGAGAAGGCGCAGGCGCTGCGTGTCCTTCGCGACAAGTTGCCACCTGAGCTCCAGGAGCTGTGCGTATCGGTGACCGACGCCGGGCGTGGAGGTTCGGCGGAACTTAATCGCAGTGTCAGTGAGATCGCTACCCGGAAAGCACAGTTCGATCCGCGACGGACCGCTCGGGGCATCGAGAACCTGACGACGCAGCGCAACGATGCTTTGAGTCGGCGTTCGACGTTGACGGAGAAGATCCGACAGAGTCGCGAAGCCGAAACATACGTCCACCCGGAGATTGCCCCGGGATACTCCGGAACGATCGCTTCGATCGTGCGCGCGGTCACGGCACAGGAAGCGAATCACCACTGGTTGGCAGGCCCGCTGCCAACCGCGCAGCCGCCGCTCACCGTCGAGGAGTTCCGGACCCTCGTCGCACTCACTGAGCGTTCCGGGACGGAGCGCGCCCGACGTCGAAGGCAGGCGTTCCCGGACCTTCAGCTCCCCGCACCAGGCGATCTTCAACGCGCATGCGAAGCCGTTCACGCTGGGCAGGCCCCGTCCGGCGGAGCGGCGTCGGGACTTCTCGCGATGCTCGAGGGTGCGGAACCCGAGAAGCTCGGTCGCATTCGTGAACTGTGCGAGGAACTCCAAGGTGCGCTCACAAATCTCGACCGCATGAACCCGATGTTCAGGCAGGTTGTCGACGGGGTGCTGTCGGGTCAGGTACACCACCTGTGGGGCAAGACGTCGCACATCCCCGACCTTGTGCGCACCGCGGTTGCCGCCGATCATTTTGTCGGCACCAGCGTGGTGCAGTCGCCTGCGGGTCGCGCCTCGTTCGAGGCGTACGACGCCCTCGCGCGGGCCATGGAGTCCGGTGAGACGTGGCGGAGCGGAATCAGCCGATTCCGCCGAAGCTCCGAGCAGTCTGCGGTGGAGGCGCTCGGTGAGCTCGCTACCGTCGATGGGGTCGCAGCGACGACCGCGCCCGCGGTGCGGAAGGTCGCCGAGCACCTCCGAGCGCTCGACGCCGTCTACTCCGTCGGGTTCATACTTCGGGATCTCGGCATCGAGATCCCCACCGACGGCCCGCGTAGCTACCTCGTCGGAACGCTCACGCAGGTCGACTCCGACCGTGGAGCTGTCGACAGTCTCGCTGCCCGTGCCCGCGACGTGGAGTTCGCGCTGCAGGAGATCAGTCCGGGTGCGCCGCGTATCGCGAGCGTCGAGCAGGCCCGCTCGGTCGCCTCGTCAGCACAGGCAATCGCTGCGGCGAGCTTCGCGGAGGCGAACAAGAGCTGGCTCGAAACGGTGGCTGCTCACGTCGACCAGTCGACGGCTTCGGGTTCATCCCCTGAGGCGCAGGCGCTGGCACAAGCCATCCGCATCGCAGATTTCGAGGGGGTGCGCTCGAGCCTCGATGCATGGGATGGCGCAGTCCGCGAACACCATGAAGAACTTCACCTCGAGTCTCTGCAGATTCGTCTCTCTGAGGCGGCGCCTGCACTCGGGCAGGCGATCGCGAAGAATCCATCCGATCCCGAGTGGTCGGCCCGCCTCGCCTACATCGACCAGGCCTGGGCATGGCGGCGTGCCCACAGCTGGGTGCAGGAATACCACGAGCGCAGTGACGATCGGCAGCTCGAACGCGATCTCGACGCCGCTGAGAAGGACATCGCGGGTCTGACTGCGCAGCTGGCGGCGGAACGGGCGTGGAGTGCATGCCTCGATCGCACCACCGCCACGCAGGTTCAGGCATTGCAGACGTACCGCGATCATGTGGCCAGCATCGGCAAAGGCACCGGCAAATACGCAGAGCGCTACCGTGCCGGAGCCCGCGACGCGATGCAGGTGGCTCAGGGTGCCGTGCCGGCATGGGTCATGCCGCTGCAACAGGTGTTGGCATCCATTCCCGCTGAACAGAACTCGTTCGACGTTGTTATCGTCGACGAGGCGAGTCAAGCCGATATCAGTAGCCTGTTCCTGCTGTGGTTGGCGCCGCGTGTGATCGTGGTCGGCGACGATAAGCAGTGTGCACCGAGCGACGTGGCATCGGGGGCGCTCGACGGGGTGTTCAGCCGCCTCGACTCTTACCTGTCGGACATTCCGAAGTATCTGCGCGACAGCTTCACTCCGCGATCCAGCGTGTTCTCGTTGTTGCGGTCGAGGTTCGGGAGTGTCATCCGGCTGCGCGAGCATTTCCGTTGTATGCCGGAGATCATCAACTGGTCCAGTGGTCAGTTCTATTCGGACGCGCCGCTGGTTCCGGTGCGTCAGTTCGGCGCCGACCGTCTGCCACCGCTGCGGACGACCTTCGTCGAAGGGGGCGTGGTAACCGGACGGAACGCGTCGCTCGCGAACCGCGTCGAAGCTCGCGCGATAGCAGACACGCTGGCACGGTGCCTCACCGACAAGGCATACGACGGCAAGACCTTCGGGGTGGTCGTGCTGCAGGGGCAGTCGCAGGTCGACGTCATTCAGAATGAATTGCTCGACAGGCTCACACCCGATCAGTGGGAGGATCGTCGGCTCCGCGTCGGTACACCACCCGACTTCCAGGGCGATGAACGGCACGTCGTGTTCGTATCGATGGTCGTCGCGCCCGAGCAGCACATCGCGGCCATGACGAAGACGGACTATCAGAGACGGTTCAACGTGGCGGCGTCGCGGGCGCAAGACCAGATGTGGCTGTTCCATTCACGCACGGTCGACTCGTTGCGTGCCACGGACCTGCGGCATTCGCTGCTCACGTACATGCAGTCGACGTCGCCTGCCCCGGCCGAGCCGATACCGGAAGACGTCACGCGCGACGAACGGCACGAAGCGTTCGACAGCCTATTCGAGCAGCGAGTGTTCTTGGATATCGTCGCTCGCGGCTATCACGTCAACTCGCAGGTCGAAGCCAATGGCCGACGCATCGATCTCGTTGTGACCGGTGCAGCGGGAAAGCTAGCCGTCGAGTGCGACGGCGATCATTGGCATACCAGCCCCGAACAGCAGCGCGCCGATCTCGAACGAGAACGCGAACTGCAGCGGTGTGGGTGGAAGTTCTGGCGCATCCGGGAATCGGAATACTACCTCGATCATGTCGGATCGCTGGCAGGCCTGTGGGTCGAGCTCGAGCGGCGGGGTATCACGCCTCATGTCGTGGGTGTCGCGGACATTGCCGCCTCACCCGAGGAAGACTGGGCGCCTGTCGAGCTGTTTGATGACGACTCACCGGCAGACGACATTGTGGTTCCGACCGCAACTCAGCAGTTTGACGCACGGTCAGCCGAGCCCGAGCTGGCACTCGCATTCGCGCCCGACATTGCCGTTGTGCCCGAGCCCGCGCCCGAATCATTTCCTGCGGTATCGGATATGGAACCAGTTGTTGCACTAGATAATCCGAGCCTGTTCGCTGTCGCGATCGTAGATGTCCTCGCGGCCGGACCAATGCCGGTCAGCAAGCTCGCTGCGCGGTTAGGTGAAGACTGGAAGATCGTCCAGGCTGCGCTTGACCAACTCGTGGGTGCCGGGCGGGTCAGCGAAGAGTCGGCCTTCGGGAAGCTGACCCAATACCATCTTGTAGACGCGCTGTCCGAGTCTGCTGTTCCTGAACCAGGGCGTCCAGGGCAGACCACACCAGAGCAGACCACAGCAGCCCCGGAACCGATCGAACCCGATGCGGAAAAGGCAAGTTCCGAAAGCGGACCAAGCGCGCTCGAGGCTTCGATCTTGGAAGTGCTCGCTGTCGAACCACTACCCGTGACCAAGCTCGCGACGCGGCTAGGTGAGGAGTGGAGAGTCGTCCAGTCAGAACTGGATCGGCTGCTCTCCGAGTCCAGAGTCGAAGAGGTCACCGCGTTCGGGAAGTTGACGGAGTACCACCTCGCCGGCGAATCGTGCGATACCGCGGTAGTCGAGCCCCCACCGGTCGAGGTAATCACACCGGCAGAACCGGACTCGGCGCCGGTGGCGCCTGAGCCTGTGACGCAGGTACAAACCCCGGTGGTGAGTGGATGGGAGACGATGCCTGTCTCCGCGCTCGATGTGCTGCCACCGAGCCTCGCCTCCCAGATCGTCGACCACTTGTCGTTCGGACCGGTGTCGCTCGCCGACCTCGAGTTCCGGTTGAGCGAGCCGCGAGGGCGCATCGAAGCAGTCGTCGAAGAGATGATCGCGCAGCGACGGGTGGTATGGCTGCCCGACCGCGGACCTCGAGTGTATGGCCTTGCGGAGCAAGTACCTACAGAAAGCAGTGAAGGGAAGCCATCACCGCCGCCCCTATCGATTCCCAGAGGTGCCACAGTCGCTGATCTTCCCCCTGCACACCATAACTCGCTTATCGAGGTTCTCGTCACAGCAGCTGGAATCGCAGACCTTTCGGTGGAGCGTGCGAGGAGGTTGACTCGGCTCGATGACGAGGGCGTTCTGCGGGTAATTACAGACTTGGAGTCACAGGGTCGACTCGTGCGCCGGACCGGCGGCTCAGCTCTCACGTGGGGACGGGCAGACCGATGACGGCAGTCTCCCTTGCCGGACCGCCGCTGCGCGCCTGGCAACGCGAAGCATTCGATGCGTGGACGAAAGCGGATCGCAGTGCAGTCGTAGAGGCCGTGACCGGCACCGGAAAGACGACGCTCGGTATTGCCGCGGTCGCCGACGGTATTACCCGCGGCAGGGACGTACTGGTGGTTGTGCCAGGTATCGAATTGCTCGAGCAGTGGCACGGCGCCATCCGCCGCACGCTCCCTGACATTCCGGTCGGCCGTCGTGGTGGCGGTCATGCGGACAGCTTTGACGGCAAGCGCATTCTTGTGAGTACTGTGCATTCCGCGATCAGTACATCGGCTCCGCAGCCATCTACGCCGGCACTACTTGTGGCGGACGAGGTCCACCGGTACGGCGCTCTGACGTTCTCGCAACTGCTTTCCGACACGTTTCAGGAAAGAATCGGCCTCACCGCAACGTTCGAGAGATCCGACGACGGCGTCGAACGATTCTTGCTCCCCTACTTCCGCACCCTCATCGAGGGTTGCAGCTATGAACGTGGCCACGCGGACGGCATCCTTGCGCCAGTGAGCGTCATGCTCGTCGCGGTGCCGTTCGATGCGACCGAAGCGGCCGAGTACCAGGAATATGACGAGCTGGCCCGCAAACTCCGCGGCGATCTGATCGACAAGTTCGGTTGTACAGGAGAACCATTCGGTGAGTTTATGCGTGACGTCCAGTTGCTCGGTGGGGGAGAAGGTGCGGTTCCCTCGACGTGGGTAGCGCGGAAGTACTTGTACGCGTTCTCGAAACGCCGATCATTGCTCGCCGAATGCCGCGGAAAGCGTGAGGCCTTGCGTGGACTGGGTTCGGTGCTCAAGGAAGCCGGTCGCGCACTTGCATTTTCCGAGACACGCGAGTCTTCACGTGCGTCCGCGGAGGTGCTGCTGGAGGAAGGCGTGCTGGCAGCTCCGTTCACCAGCGATCTGAGCCGACCCGACCGCGCACGACTGCTGACCGAGTTCAGGAACGGTACGCTGACAGCCTTGGTGGCGCCGAAGGTGCTCGATGAAGGTGTCGATGTTCCCGAGGCCGATGTCGGGATCATTTTGGCGAGCAGTAAGAGCCGTCGGCAGATGATCCAGCGGATGGGGCGCATCATCCGTCCGAAGTCCGACGGGCGACCGGCCTCGTTCCTTGTGATGTACGCGGAGAACAGTTCGGAAGATCCGCGCAATGGCGCGCACGGCACGTTTCTCGAGCAGCTCACTGGTATTGCATCCCAGGTGGTCACAGTGTCCGCCGAGGAAGCTCCTGCGCTGTTGAGCGAATGGATGAGTTCGGTGCCGCAAGCACCGGAGTACGAAACGGACACGACTCCGGCTTCCGAGAGCACTGTGTCGGTTACACCTTCGGCCAGGGTCGAGGACGTGGCGGCGATCGCGCATCGATTGGTCGACGATGATGTTCCCGAAGAAGTGATAGATGCGCGAGTCGAGAACGCGGAGATTTCACAGGTTCTGCTGACAGTGGGGGTCAAGGGTACTGTGGATGACTTCGACATGGCGCTGGCGTGCCTGTCGATTCTCGAGCCTCGACAGATATCCGTCCTGATCATGCGATACGGACTCGGGGGAGAACCGCCGAAACGACAGGCCGAGATCGGCGCACGGATCGGTGTTTCGTCGAGTCAGGTGAGCCGCATCGAGCGAACTGCGATCGAGCATCTGGGAGATACAGTTGCGGGTCAACTGCTGTCGGATGTGATGGCACGATTGGAGAGCGTGTAGTGGCGCAGTGGTTCGAAGGGCTCGACGGTCAGGTCGTTCTCGACGACGACTACGTGTGGATATTGCGCGAAGGAGTTTGCGCCGAGCTCACACATGATGTGGCGATGCCGCCTGTACGAGCTCTTCGCGGGGCTGTGACCGGGACGGACTTTCGGCGTGCGACCATCATCGACCTCGGCATGATGAGGATCAGGGTTTCCGAGAGCCCGGACGCTGGTCGGCCGGTGTCGGGTTCGGATACGGTCCGGTTCTCGTTGATCAGCAATGACCGGTTCTCGACCCTCGATCTCCTACTGGCTGTGAGTGCCGAGGATGCCACCGAACCGGTGACGAATGGTGACCAACTCTGCTCTGCCCTCGACGGTTTCGGAGGTATCGCCACGCAAGCTGAACTCGCCGATGTGCTCGGCGAAAGCCCTGACGTGATGCATCCCGTCGAAGGCGTGATGTGGAACTCGGTCGGATCCTTGTGGGTTGCTGCGGGCGGAACCGTTGATGTTGATACAGAGAGGCTGCTTCAGCGGATCCTTGCGCTCAAGGACCTGCTTCGCCGTCTGCCGGCGAACTCGGGGATCAAGACGTTGCAGGCCGCAGTGGAGATGACGCCGCTGAACCACCTGGGTGCGCAGCGCATTGGTGGTTTGTGGGAGGCGGTGATGTCGGAGGCTCTACCCGGACGCGTCGATTCGGTGCCGGTCCAACCGCGACAGGCTCCTGCACGTGCAACACCTGTGCGACGCACGCCGTCGCCTAACCGGACGGCTCGCCCGCGTACCCGCGTGTGGACGAAGTGGGACGACGCGGACAGTCGCGTCCTCCCTGTGGACGAAGCCGCGCACATCTCCGAACCGGAGTCTTCATCGCAGGTTCGGGCTGAACTACCCGACACCACGACTGCGCCGGCTTCCGAAGTTCACCCCGCGCGCCGACGGAGCGCTTTCAGCGGAGGGAAGATCCGCATCTACCTCGATTGTGACGGGCATCGAGTGAAGGCCGTGTTCGATCCTGAAACTGGGGAAACGGAGATCACCGTCGCTCCGGTTCGAGCTCTGCTCGGCTCGGTCCACTCCGACCCGGACGCTGCAGCGGAGGCCGTGACGACTGTGTTCCGGCTCGGTGACGACGGCCCGTTCGATGGTTGGCAGTTGTGGAAGGTCGACGACAGCTCAGGAAGGTCGCTTGCGGAAACGACGTAAGGAGGCAGGGGCTGATCCAGGTGAGCGGGCCGTCGCTTGATCGGGCATTCACTCGGAATCGACAAGGACTTTGCTCGTGATTGACTCGTGCTTTGGGGAAACCTGTAACGCCCACGACCTCTGGCTGTATCAATAGATCGTGAAGGGTGACATCTCGGCCGCGAGCAGCGGTTTTGGCGATTTCGGCGCGATGCGGACCGCGATTCGATTCGATTGTGGTCTGACTGGCGCTGTTCGCGTTCCGAACGGAAGGTGCACCGCATGACCACTGCTCAATCGTGCGCCAAAGATCTGCGTGAACTTGCCGCCGACAAGCGATGCGTCCACCGGGCCGACGACCTGAAGGAACTGGCCGACGCGCTCACCACGGGTGATTCCGATACGTGGGCGGGCGTCGACTTGTTGGCAGCGTTCCCGGAGTCGACCACCGCAAGCACCCGAAAATTTGGACTTACCGAAATGCTCCTCGGTGCAGGCGCGGCCGTCTTCGTGTTCGCGCCGGTGGCGTGGACTTGGTTCAGTCTCCGCGCTGCCTCGCAGGCATACCTGGATATGACCGCAGATGGCGTCAAGCCTGACGACACGTTCCTCGGATTGTGGATCTCTGGGTTCGAAGGCCATCTGGGTTCGGCGCACCGACTCGTGCCAATGGCGGTCGTCTCGATCCTGTTGATTGTTCTGGCGGCAGTGCTGGTCATCCTGCAGCGAATCGTGGGGCACGCCGCGGATCGCAAGGACGAGTCCGAAGCTCTCATGTTCGAATCGCGACGGGTGAGTATTCTTTGCGCAGTTCAGCGAGAGATCGGCGGGCTGCATGCAGCCGACCCGAGCGCCATCGAAGCGATCGTACGCAGTTCCATCCGGAAGCTCTCCGAGGCACACGACGCGACGAAGGAAGGCCTCGATCGCCTCAACGCCACGTCCGTCTCACTCGAAACAGCGACTGCCACGATGTCGGCTGCGGCCGACGCGGCGAGGGTTTCCTCACAGGGGGCAGAGCAGGCCGCGGTAGCGCTCCAAAGTGCCACGAACGAGAGTCACCACCGAATCTCGGAGACACTCGACAACTTCAGTGACGGTCTCAAGAACAGGCTCGCCTCAGCGCAGGTCGAGACGAGCACCGTTATTGCGCGATCATCAGACACGATCAAGTCTGCAATCGACGACTTAGTCGCCGGTGTCGAGCTAACGGAGCAGTCGCAGCGTGCCGTTGCGAACAGCATCGACACGATGGATCGGCGCAGCGTCGACAGCAGTCGCGAGTTGCATTCTGTTGTCGTCGATCTCCGGTCTGCGGTCGAGGAAGTCGAACGGTCACTTCATCACCACGAAAGTGCTATGCAAGCACAGGCGTCTGAACTCACCGCCGCTCGTGATGCCGTCGAGATGATGCTTCGCCGGCTGGAGCTGATGGGGAATGACGCGGGCGCCAATCATGTCGACGCGCTCTAAGCGTCGCGGACGTGGGTTCCTCCGTCCAGAGGCGCTCGCAGGGTGGGTGTTCGCCGACCTACTGATCGTGTTGTTTATCGTCGGCTTGGGCTCCGCGACTGCTCCTGAGATTCCAGACCCTGCTGCCGCCGAAGAACCGCTGCCGAAGATCGTGGGTATGCGGCAGGATCCGGAAGTGCTCACCATCGAATACGATGTGGGTGCCTTGATAGGGTCGGGCGCACGGTCTGAGGATGAGTCGCGGCTGGTGTGCGAGCGGATCGCCGACGTGGCGCGTCCGTTGCAGGGCCAGCAAGCTGCGCTGGCACTGATTTTCGGTGGCGGGCAAGACATCGGAGTTGCGCAGGAATCCGCGGTTCGGATCGCCGGCCAGTTGCCCTGTGCCGACGTAGCATTGTTCGACGGAACGACAACTCGCGATTTCTGGGATGGTGCTCTCCCAAGAGGGTCTGCGCGGCTAGAGATCTTCCTTTTCACTACAGATTGATCCAAGAGAAGTGAGCTGAAATGGGACAGAATATCCTTCCGTTCTACCTCGTGTGCGACGAGTCCGCGTCGATGGATGGCGAACCGATCGACGCCATGAATTCGGCATTGCCGGAACTGCATGCCGAAATAGGAATGAACCCGGTGGTATCAGACAAGACTCAGTTCGGCATCATAGGGTTCAGCAACGAGGCTGAAGTCCTTCTCGAGCTGTCGGATCTGAGCCAGGTCGCTAGTCTTCCCGTACTGAGCGCCAAGGGTGCGACGAACTATGCCGCCGCGATGCGTTGTCTGAAGTCCCAGATACAACTCGATCTCGATCGTCTCAAGTCGCAGGGGCACAAGGTCTTCCGTCCTGTGGTGTTCTTCCTGACAGACGGTCAGCCCACCTCGCACTGGGAGCACGAGTACAACGAGCTTACCTCCCAGAGTTTCAAATACCGCCCGAACATCGTGTCGTTTGGAATCGGCCAAGCCGACCGCCGGGTCATTTCAGCGATCGCGACGTTCCGTGCGTTCATTCAGGAGGATGCCTCGATGTCCCCTGCGATGGCGTTGCAGGAATTTGCCACCGCATTGACAAAGTCGATCGTGAAGTCCGGCGTCAGTATGACCAAGGAAGGTGGCCTGCAATTGCAGACCCCGACCGAGGTCGAAGGATTCACGAGCCTTGCAGTGGACACGGTGTAGCGCCATGACCGAGTACTGGGCGCGAGGCGGAGACGAAGACTCCCAGTGGGGATTACGCAACCCCGAATCCTACGGAGGTCGGGTTTCGCCGCACGAACCGGATACCGCAGCGGACACTTACGCACCTGCTGAAGCAGATGGCCCTGCATATCCGGAGAACCAGGAGTCGTACTTGCACCCGGACTCGCGGTCTACTGCAGAAGCAGTAGTGCCAGTACCGGATCAGTTCGCGTCGCCACCACCGACGTATTCGTCGGAGGAATCTGCCCTTCCGGCCCCGCCAAGGTGGGATACCTTTGAGTCCGCGCCCGTCGAACGGGTTGCGACACCTGTGGACATGAACCCCGCGGTCCTATCTCCACCAAAGACGGCGGAGGCATACCTGACATTCGGTATGCCGGCGCGCCTCAAGCCGATACCGATCAAACCGGTCGAGCAACAGTTGCGTAGCTATGAGACGGTCCGGGACACCGCGATCGACTGGTTGGATGACCAGCTCGGACTACTCCGGGCCGTCTCTGCCCGAGGTCATATCCACCGCTACCTGGCGGAGGTGCGACAGGACAACTTCGCTTTCATTCGAAGATCGAACTACCTCGCAGTTGCCGTTTCCGACGGTGTTGGAAACGCGAAGGCGTCGCACCTCGGTTCGGCGTTCGCGTCGAGGGCGATCGTCGAGAACGACGCGCTTCTCCGAGAAGTGGTTGCCGCGGGAAGTGCGGGTGAGGTATCGCTCCGGGACATTGCCACGCTCCTGCGATCTGTTGCGACAGACAAGGGGGTTGATGCAGCGGAAGTATCGACGACCTTGACCGTGGCGGTCGTCCTTGACACTTCACCGTCGACGGGCGAGACGTCCGTGGTGCTCGCACAGATCGGTGACTCGCCGGCCTTCAAATTGTCGCATGGTGAGTGGATCGAGCTTGTCTGTCCTGCACTGAAGGCCAGACGCGGGGACCTGATAGACAACTCTGTAGAACCCCTGCCCGGGCACCATACTGCTTCGGTGTGGGTCGAGACCTTTCAGCCGGGGGAGTCGCTCATGCTTGTTTCCGACGGTGTGGGTGATCCGGTCAAGTCCAACGGAGCGTATGCAATTGCGTTGGGGGAGCTCTGGCGTCACGCGGCGCCGTCGCCAGCGGACCTGCTGAAGGTTCTCGATGCAACGGTGAAGTCGTTCGACGACGATCGAACTCTTGTTGGAATCCGTTTCGAAAACCCACAGTCATGACTGACACGAAACTCGTGAATCTTAAGCTTGGTGCGAAACTCGGCGATGGTGGTCAAGGCAAGGTCTTCGAGCTGGCCGGCGACCGCAGTCGGGTTCTCAAGCAGTACCACAACGCGGCTGACCCCTCCTTGTCGGTAGCGTCTCTCGAAGCGCTGATTGCAATGCGTGGGAAGCTGACGTTCACAGGGCGGCCGGTCGACCGTTGGGCTGCATGGCCAAGTGCGGTAGTCCGTTCGGACAGTTACGTCGTTGGCTTCCTCATGCCGAGAGTGCCCGTCGATTTCACCTTCGAGGCCCACGGACGGCGACGTCTTTCCGAACTCGGGGTCTTGTTGGCAAAGACGTCCAACCCGTTGTTCGCGGGAATCTCTCTTCCGAACATCGACGAACGCATTGCGATCCTCCGCAACCTGGCTGGAGCAGTCAGCGTCCTACATGAGCACCGAATCGTTTTCGGCGATTTATCCTTCGCCAATATTCTGTGGGCCCGGACACCTGAACCACGGATCATGCTGATCGATTGCGACGGGATGAGGTTGGAGGGAATGCCCGCCGTTCTTCCTCAGGCCGAAACTGGGGACTGGGAGGATCCACTCGCCGCGCCGGGAATTTTGCCGACCTTCGATCGCGACTGCTACAAGCTCGCACTCGCGGTCATGCGGATTCTTGGACGGCAGACTGACTGCCGGCCGACCGAGCTCGCCGACATTGCATTCGAGGGCGTGGAGAAGACGATAGAACAGCGCGTACGTGTGCTGCTCGAACAGGCCGCTGGGCCCGAAGGCACTCGACCCTCTGCACGGGCCTGGGAGGCGGCACTCAGTGACCGCGTCACCGTTCCGGTGCAGGTCGGAGCACGCAGGACGATCGCTGCACCCGGCCCGAAACCACAACTACTCGGCAACAGCGAACGGAAGTTCCGGCCGGTGACTCCTCCGAAGAGGTAATCGCTCCATGATTCTCATCGTTTCGATCTGCGTTGTCGTCGTATTACTGGTTGCGGTGGGGGGCGTGCTCCTTCTACGGAAGCGAAGGTTCAGTCGTGGATCTGTACTTGCCGAGGACCTTCAGCACGGTGACCATGCTCGCTCCGTGGGGTGGGAAGAACTGCAGGACGAGGAACCCGCGCAGGGCGACCGACGTGCGATTCGTCGTCTTCGGTTCGAGAATTCGCCCGGCCCCTACGAACGCGATCTTCGCGAGCATCTCCAGCAGGCTCACGGCGAATCGCGACCAGACCAGCAGGACTCGGTGACAGTTGTCGATGTTGAGATGGCCGCTGCTCATGAACGCGCGCAGGAGCGTAGCCGGCGTGGGGAAGCGCGCCGTCGGAAGCTGCAGGCACGGGAAGAGATCAGGTACAAGGACGACGAGGATCTGGATCGGGGAAAGCAGCTCGGAGCCGGTGGCCAGGGTGCGGTCTACGAACTGATCGAAGACAGCAGTCAGGTGGCGAAATACTGGGCCGAGCCGCTGGATCGAGGGTTTCGTGAATTTGAGGAGCTAGTCCATAGGAAGGTGGACGTAGAGGTGGCGATCTCGGGCTATCCGATCCAGCTCTGCTGGCCGGACAGCCCAATTCGTAAAGACGGCAAGCTGTGGGGCTACACGATGCCCATGATCAGCGAACAGTTCTATTTCAACATGACACTGGGGTCGGTGACGAAGCAGAAGTTGCGGGAGCTGCAGCATGCAATTCCGCGGCATGCCGAGGCCATCCCATTTCCGTTCGATGTGGACGATCACGACCGACTCGAACTGGTCCGTCTGGTCGCGGTGTTCCTCGACGGCATGCATCGAAACGACATCGCCTACGGCGATTTCTCGTGGATGAACTTCACGTTTTCTCTGAATCCCGTTGAGCTTTGCGTGCTCGACTTCGACTCCTCCCGGGTGCAGGGCAGCCTCCCGTTCACACGCAGCCTCCCGATTGACAGTCCGGACTGGGAGGATCCACAGTCGCAGGGGGCAGTTGTTGCGCGCTTGGATTCCGATCGGTACAAGTTTGCGTTGTTCGCGTATCGGATGCTTGTTGCGAAGAGCTTGCACGCTGAGATCGATAGTGACCGGTTGGCTGATTGGTCGAGCGATCCATGCTCCAAACTCGTAGGCAAACTGTGGACTCGTTCGATTGGCACCGCGGGCTCTAGACCCCAGCTTTCGCAGTGGGTTGAAGTGCTGGACCGTGCTCGAACAAGCGATTTCCTGTCTCGCGCACACTGATCCAGGACCGCGTAAGTCCGGTGCGCTTCACCTACCATGACCGTGCGGTCGAGCTAGCTCTGAACGCAGGAAACTGCAGTTCGCAGCTCTGGAAGTCAACAGCTACGGCACCCCGGGGGCCGTCAAGTAATACACCAAGTGCTGCCTTAATCGCATGGCGTGGCTATACCGGTTGGCTTCGGATCGGTCAAGGATTCTGACCGGATCGGCGCATTCTTTAGCTCATTGGGGAGCTGCATGATCGAGGTCCGCGTTCATGTTGCATGATGGACCTTATGCAACAGCTCGAAGCCCGTGAAGTGCCGCTGAACAAAGTATTCTGTGGCGACTACGATTTCCATATTCCCGAGTATCAGCGCCCGTATGCGTGGCAAGTGGAGCAGGCTGGTCAGCTGCTGGAGGATCTCGTGGAATCCATGGATCGCGGCGACGAGGAGCCGTACTTTCTCGGGTCAATCGTTCTAGTCAAGTCACCCAATGCGACGCGCGCGGAAGTTATTGACGGGCAGCAACGTCTGACCACCTTGACGATCCTGCTCGCGGTGCTTCGTGATTCGACAATCAATTCGGAACTCGCGAAGCAGATCGATGTGATGCTTCAAGAGCAAGGAAGCTTGATGCTCGATCTCGAAAGTAAGCCTCGCTTGGCGCTGCGCGCGCGGGATCGTAAGTTCTTCGCCGATCATATCCAGTCGCCGGGTGGAATCAAGCTTCTTCGCGACATCAGACCAGAAAATTTGAGAACAGACGCGCAACGCGCTATTCGTGGCAATGGTCACGCATTGTTCGAAACCGTATCCGAGTGGGCGGAGGAACGTCGGCTCCAGCTCACCAAAATGCTTGCGGCCCGAACTTTCCTTGTGGTGGTCACTACCCCGGATCTTGCGAGCGCACACCGGATCTTCAGTGTCATGAACTCGCGTGGTTTGGACCTCTCTGCGGCAGATATCTTCAAGGCACGGGTCGTGGGCGATGTGGTGGAGAGTCGACGAGACGAGTATGCGGACAGGTGGGACGACGCTGAAGAGGCCTTGGGTACAGACGACTTCGCTGAACTGTTCCTGCACATCAGGACGATTGTCGTCAAAGAGCGTCCCAAGAAGGAGCTGCTCAAGGAATTCGAGGAGTTGGTCCTTTCCTCTTACATTCCTGGTAAGGGAGCGGACTTCGTCGACACTGTCGTGGTTCCCTACGCCGAGGCATATGGCGTTCTGCGGGACCAGAATTACACCTCCTCATCGGGCGCGGAAAACGTCAACCGCTGGTTGAAGCGCTTGAACCAGTTGGACAACGGCGACTGGCGTGCACCTGCCCTGTGGGCGTTGAGGAACAAGGGTGATGACCCGGAGTTTCTCAATAGTTTTTTCTGCTCACTCGAGCGACTTGCCGCAAGTATGCTGGTGCGCCGGGTGTACGCAACTCCGCGCGCTTCTCGTTATATTCAATTGCTGAAAGACCTCGCTGCCGGGCACGGTCTCGATTCTCCCGCGTTCAATTTGAATGACGAGGAGATCAAGGAGGCCGGCGATCGCTTGCAGGGCGAGATCTACAAGGTCGCCCCGGTGCGGAAGTATGTGCTCTTGCGTCTCGACGAGTTGTTGTCGAATGCATCCGGTGTGTCGTACGACCACCCCCGTATCTCTGTCGAGCACGTCCTTCCCCAGAACCCGAAGGCGGGGTCAGATTGGTTGAAGTGGTTCACACCTGCACAGCGTGATTTCTGGACACACCGGCTCGGCAACTTGGTGCTGCTGAATCGAACGAAGAATGCGTCGGCGGGGAACTACGATTTCGATCGTAAGAAGACTCAATACTTCACGGCGAAGTACGGCGTTGCGTCGTTTGCGATCACCACTCAGGTCTTGCAACAGAAGAAGTGGACTGTCGACGTTCTCGAGGAACGCCAGGAGGAATTGGTGGGCCTGTTGACAAAGGAATGGAGGCTCGAAGGCGGGCTGTGGTAATCCGCCCGGTGCCGCTGGCAGGCGCTCCGAGCCTGAAAGTCCGTTCGTTTGGCGGTACGTCGGGACTCTCGGGCTCCCGACGTGCGGCACCTCGAACGAATCTACGTCGTCGAGAGGTGCGAATGGCCGGTTATTTGCTATCAGGCTGGGAAAGTCGATAGCACTTCTATGCAGTCGCTACGGGAGTCTGTATGCAAATCGTTCGAGTGGCTAATAGTTGGATGAGGACCGTTTCGACCGACACGTCAGGATGTCGTCGGAGCGCGGTCGCCAGTGGGGTAATCAGGAGGATTCTTGAGTGACGGCGCATGGAGCAGTGACCATTTCGACTCTTGTCTCCGCCGCGAGGCAATGGCATGGTTGACCATTCGCACGAATGATGGGCTCGATCCGATCAGTCGCCAGGACCTCGTGGACTTCACTATCGATGGGAAGATGTTCCGCCTGAGTTAGGACATTACTGACCGGTAGAAAACCAGGCACGGTCACTACCTGCGCGTTCGTGATCCCGGCGGACTCGATCGGGACACTAACCAGGTACGTTCCTCCGGTGGCATTCGTACGGAAAGTGCGCACCGCATCCGGCGCAGTCGCGGTGCAAGTCGTGCGCAAACACCGAGGCCGACACGAGATCATCGCGCACGTCGGCTCCGCGCACACCGACGTCGAACTCGGCATGCTCCTCGAACGCGCCCGCCACCTGCTGCACGGTGACCAGGGCATGCTCGAGCTGGATGTCCCCACACCGATCGAGCAGATCGCCGACATCGCAGACTGGCGCACCGGGCAACTACCGACTCCACCGACCGCTGCGAACAACGAGGTCGCCGGCCCGGGCCGAACCGTGCGCACCACCGCCCGGCTGCTCTACGACGTCCTCTCCTCCGTCTACGACCGGATCGGCTTCGACGTGCAGGGCGACGCCGTGTTCAAGGACCTGGTCATCGCCCGGATCGTCGAACCGACCTCGAAGATCGATGCCCTGCGCGTCCTCGACGACCTCGGCGCCGACACGGTCTCGTACAAAACCGTGCAACGCCACCTCACACAGGTCATCACCGGCGGATACCGCGATCTCATCGCCCGTCGATGCTTCGAATACTCTGCTGCCACAGGAGGACTCGGTCTTCTTCTGTTCGACGTCACTACGTTGTATTTTGAAGCGGAGAAAGAGGACGACCTCCGCAAGGTCGGGTACAGCAAGGAGCGACGGGTCGATCCGCAGATCGTCGTCGGTCTCCTCGTCGACCGCACCGGATTTCCTTTGGAGATCGGCTGTTTCGAAGGAAACAAGGCCGAGACCCACACCCTGGTGCCGATCGTGCGTCAGTTCCAGCAGCGGCACGACATCGACGGGGTGGAGATGGTCATCGCCGCCGACGCCGGCATGCTGTCCGCTTCGAATCTGGCCGCGCTGGACGAAGCGGGGTTGAAGTTCATCGTCGGATCCCGTGTCACCAAGGCCCCGGCCGATCTCGAATCGCACTTCCATTGGCACGGTGATGTGTTCACCGACGGGCAGATCATCGACACAGTCACACCGCGGCATGCACGCAGCGTCGTCAACACCGTGAAACGACGTGTCGAACCGGTGTGGGACCCGAAGGCGCATCCCACCTCGTGGCGGGCGATCTGGCAGTACACCCGTAAACGCGCGGTGCGCGACAACCAAACGCTCAATGCTCAGGAAGCGCGGGCGCGGTCCGTGGTCGAGGGCACGAAAAAAGCCAAGGCCACCCGATTCGTCAAGACCACCGCAGGTGGTCAGCACCTCGATGACGCCGCGTTGACCAGGGCGCGGTCCCTCGTGGGACTGAAGGGCTACGTGTGCAACATCCCGATCACGTTGATGGAACCGGGTGAGGTGATCGGTAAGTACCATGACCTGTGGCATGTCGAGCAGTCGTTTCGGATGTCGAAGACCGACCTGCGGGCGCGGCCGATGTTCCACCGGACCCGCGACGCGATCGAGGCGCATCTGACCATCGTGTTCGCGGCGTTGGCCGTCGCTCGTTGTGTTTAGGACGAGACAGGTGTCGCGATCGCGAGAGTGGTCAAGCGACTGCGGCCGTTGCGGACCTCGACGATCGCGATCAACGGTGCTGTCCAGGACTTTCCACCGCAGATTCCTGCTGCTGAGCAGGAAATTTTGTCTCGTTTGGGATTCGAAACGGGGTACTAAGCCAAATGTCCCAACTCAGGTGAAAGTCCGTTCGTTTGGCGGTACGTCGGGACTCTCGGGCTCCCGACGTGCGGCACCTCGAACGAATCTACGTCGTCGAGAGGTGCGAATGGCCGGTTATTTGCTATCAGGCTGGGAAAGTCGATAGCACTTCTATGCAGTCGCTACGGGAGTCTGTATGCAAATCGTTCGAGTGGCTAATAGTTGGATGAGGACCGTTTCGACCGACACGTCAGGATGTCGTCGGAGCGCGGTCGCCAGTGGGGTAATCAGGAGGATTCTTGAGTGACGGCGCATGGAGCAGTGACCATTTCGACTCTTGTCTCCGCCGCGAGGCAATGGCATGGTTGACCATTCGCACGAATGATGGGCTCGATCCGATCAGTCGCCAGGACCTCGTGGACTTCACTATCGATGGGAAGATGTTCCGGCTCATGGACCCGACGCGCGGGATCCGAAAGCCCAAAGAGCTTTCGTCTGCTTTGTCCATCAGCACGACGTATCGTGCGCCCGGTGCGAAGCGTCCGTATGAGGATAAGGTCGGCTCGGATGGGCTTCTGCGTTACAAGTGGTCGACGACCGATCCGAACAACATGGACAACCGCGGTTTGCGTGCTGCCATGAACGAAGGCGTTCCGCTCATCTGGTTCTACGGCGTAGGCCCGAGCTTGTTCCAGCCCATCTACCCGGTGTTCATCTAGGAGAGGAACCCGAGGAGCACCAGTTCGTCATCGCAACAGAAGTTGCCCGCGATCTCCATCGCCCGGATTCGCGAGCAGAGGAGCAACTTCGGCGCTACGTGGTGGCCGAGACGAAGCGACGCCTCCATCAGCCCGTATTTCGTGCAACGGTCATGCGTGCGTACGAGACACGATGCACGGTCTGCGCTCTCGGCCATGGCGAACTGCTGGACGCTGCGCATATTGTGCCCGACTCGAATGAGGCGGGCATTGCGTCGGTGAACAATGGTCTTGCACTGTGCAAGATTCACCACGCCGCATACGACGTGAACATTCTTGGTATTACGCCAGAGTTGATCGTGGAGATCCGGAAGGACCTTCTGGACGAGATCGACGGGCCGATGCTCCAGCACGGATTGAAAGAGCGGCACGGACAGAAACTGATGGTGCTTCCGCCGACTCGTAGTGAGCGGCCCGACCGAGACCTTCTGGCGATCAGCTACGAACGCTTTCTCAGCGGGGGGTAGGAGCTGGATAGTGGTGGTAAGACTTGGGGCGGCCGTGTGTCGTAATTTCAGGCATCTGTGGCCGCCTCAGCCAATGTCAAGTCCGTGGGAACCGGGGACTCGTGAGTGCCGCGCGAAGAGCCATTGCTGCCAGCCACACTCCCCAATGGGCGCGCAGTGGGGAGTGCAGGACCTCAGCCAACGGGACCACTGCCAGGGAATCCGTAGGTCCCGATAGTCTTAGTGCGGTCCAAACAAAGGAAGGGAGGCCATGCACCACGTGACTGACGAAGCGCAACCGCACTATGCATTGTCGTTCACAAGTGGCGGCCTCCTGGCTCGTGAGGGTGAGGCCGTCGCAGCGCTATACCTCGACTCTCGCGACTGGAAGGCGACCCGTGCCCGAGTTGTCGACGACAACCTCCTGCAGGCCCGCACTACCTCATCGCTCATCCGGATCTCACGCGAGACCGTCCAGCGACTCGCGGCGCTCGACGATGACGAGATCGAACTGCTTGTCGAGAGCAGTCCAACAGAGCAGCACCACCTGATGTGGGCCGCGGCCTGCCGCCGCTACGCGTTGATCGGCGACTTCGCTGAAGAGGTGCTGCGCGAGCGATTCCTCCTGATGACGCCGACGCTTGGCGTTGACGATTTCGACCGGTTCATCACCGGTAAGAGCTTGTGGCATCCCGAGCTCGACGAAGCGAAGCCGTCGACGCGACAGAGGCTCCGGCAGGCGCTGTTCCAGATGCTCCGTGAGGCAGGTCTGCGTACCGACGGGGGCAACATCATCCCCGCCGTGATTTCCGAGCGCGTCGCCGAGATGCTAGGTCGACACACACCTAGCGACCTCCGATTCTTCCCGACAACCACACCATTCACACTTTCAGGCGACCAGGTGCAGCGATGAAAACAGCCCAGCGAAACCTCACCGACGAAGAGAAGCACGTGTATGACGTGTTGCGTAGCGACCGGTTCTTGAGGATGGAGGGCCTCTCCAAGGAAGTTCCCTTCTTCATCTACCACTTTCCGCCCGCCTGGGCCCTCGACGTCGACGGAATGCGCGACAGGGTCACCACGAAGCTCCAGAGCGACGACGGCATCAGCGTGGTCGAGATCAACCTCTACGATCTTGCCGTCGAGCTCCTCACCGACCGCGGAGTCTGGGACCGTGTTCTCCGAGCGGAGCCGACGATGGACAAGGCGGACTTTCGCGAGATGCTTCAGGGCATGCTCGACCCGCACGATCACCTCGCCCCGGCGATCCGCGCCCGGCTCGACGCCGGGCCGGGAACCGAGCCCAACACAACCGTGGTCTTCCTCACCGGCATCGGTGAGGTGTTTCCGTTCATCCGCACGCATACGGTGCTGGAGAACTTGCAGAGTGTGGTGGTAGGTCGCCCGATGTTGGTGTGGTTCCCGGGGACGTACGAGTTCACTCAGTCGGCCGGACACCAGCTCCGCGCATTGAACCTTGGCGCGAGCGATAGCTATTACCGGGCCAAGGACATTCTGGAGCAGGAGGCATGAGCATGACCGCGATCAATGAGATCTTCGCCAAACCGATCGACCGCTCGATCGAGGGTGTCATCAAGGCCGACGACACCTCCCAACTCGCGACCGAGGTGGAGGAGTACGTCCTCACCAACGAGGCCGCCAAGGGTGTCGAGCAGGTGTTGGAGGCGTACACGAACTACACGAATGCCAACGGCGTGTGGATCTCCGGCTTCTTCGGCTCCGGTAAGTCGCACCTGTTGAAGATGCTGGCCCACCTGCTCGGCGACATCGACGGCCACGACTACCCGCGCGCCGAGGTCTGCACCCAGTTCCGGGCGAAAACCGACGATGCGTTCCTGCCGGCGTTGATCGACAAGGCCGAGCGAATCGAAGCGAAGAGCCTGCTGTTCAACATCGATCAGAAGGCCACCCTGATCTCGAAGGACCAGAACGACGCCCTGCTGAAGGTGTTCGTGAAGATCTTCGACGAGTCCCGTGGCTACTACGGCAACCAGGGCCACATCGCCCGCTTCGAGCGCGACCTAGACTCCCGTGGCCAGTACGCCGCCTTCCGGGAATCCTTCGAGAGGATCGCGGGAATCCCGTGGACCCAGGGACGCGAACAGGCGGCGCTCGAAGCAGGCAACATCGATAAGGCCTTCGTCGAGGTCAACGGCTCCGACAGCCCCGGCATCATCCGCCAGTACAGCGCGAACTACTCGGTCTCGATCGAAGACTTCGCCGAGGAGGTCGCTGCCTGGCTCGGCCGACAGCCCGACGGCTACCGGTTGAACTTCCTCGTCGACGAGGTTGGCCAATTCATCGGCACCAACACCCACCTCATGCTGAACCTCCAGACCATCGCCGAATCACTTGCCACCAGGTGCCAGGGGCGGGCGTGGATCTTCGTGACCTCCCAGGAGGACATGGAGAAGGTCGGTGGCGACCGCACCAAACAGCAGGCCAACGACTTCTCCAAGATCCAGGCACGCTTCAAGAACCGCCTCAAACTCACCAGCCAGGACGTCGAGGAGGTCATCCGCAAGCGCCTCCTGGCCAAGACCGATAGCGCGAGCACCGAGGTCGAGGCGATCTACAACGCGGAGCATGCGAACTTCAAGACCCTGTTCGATTTCGTCGAAGGCCGCCATTATCCGAACTACCGCGACGAGAGGCACTTCGTCGGCACGTACCCGTTCGTGAGCTACCAGTTTCCGTTGTTCCAGGCCGCGATCGAGTCGATCAGCGACCACAACCTCTTCGAGGGCCGCAACAGCTCGGTCGGTGAACGCTCCATGCTCGGCGTCGTCCAGGAAGTCGCCACCGGTCTCGCCGACCAACCGCTCGACACCCTCGCGTCCTTCGACCAGATGTTCGAGGGCATCCGGGCATCGCTGAAGTCCGCGAATCAGCGCGCGATCATCAACGCCGAGAACGCCCGCGACAGCGGCAAGCTCAGCCCGCTCGCGGTCCGGCTGCTCAAAGCGCTGTTCCTCGTGAAGTACGTCGACAGCTTCAAAGCCACGCCCCGCAACCTCACTGTGCTGGTCTACGACCGCTTCGGCACCGACCTGACCCAGCTCGGGAAGGACGTCATCGAGGCGCTGAACACGCTCGAGGCGCAGACCTACATTCAGCGCAATGGCGACCTGTACGACTACCTGACCAACGAAGAACAGAAGATCGAGCAGGAGATCAAGGACGTCGACATCGACAGCTCCGAGGTCGCTTCGAAACTGAACAAGCTGCTCGCCGAGTCGGTTGTGAAGACAACGAAGGCTGTAGGCAAGAACGGCCAGAACTTCCCGTTCGGTTACAAACTCGACGGTGTCCCCTACGGCAAGCAGTACGAGCTGTCGCTGCACTTCATCAGCCCCGAGACGGATTTCAATCTGGAGCAGATCAAGATGCAGAGCTCCGGGTTCGACGAACTCCGCGTGGCGCTCCCGGCGGAAGCGAACCGAATCCTCGCCGATCTGCGCCTGCTCCTGAAGACGGAGAAATACGTGAAGCATGCTCAGGGGTCCAGCCGCACGGCGGTCGAGACCCGGATCCTCAGCGAGAAGGGCTCCCAGAATGCCGAGCGTGAGAAGGAGATCGTCGAACGTCTCCGGACAGCCGTCGGGGCGTCGATCCTGATTCACAATGCCGGAGTTCTCGACGTGACCGCGACGGAAGCACAGTCTCGCATCAACGACGGCTTCGGCAGGGTCGTCGCCGCGACCTACACCAACCTCAGCATGCTCGGCGGCAGAACGTTCGGCGAGCAGAGCCTGAGCGGGCTGGTGAACCCGACCGATGGCATCTTCGAGGAGGCCGGCAGCATCCTCGATGTCCCCGCAGGAGATCTGCTCGGGCATCTGGAGATGCGGGGTAAGCGGCACGAGATGGTCACGATGAAGCATCTCATCGAGCGTTACACCACCAAGCCGTACGGCTGGGACCAGTGGTCCATCGCTGCCGTGGTTGCCTATCTCGCAGGACAGACGAAGATCGAGATCCAGGTCGACGGCAAGACTCTTGCTCGGACGGAAATCACCGGCGCGCTCCGCAACACTCAGCGCTACCCCAAACTGGTCGTCGCCCCGCAGCGCGTCTATGACCAGAAACTCGTGAACCTGTTCCGCAAGTTCATCATCGACTTCACCGACGACGGTGGCGTCACGAAGGATGCCACCGAACTCGGTCGCATCGGCAAGGAACATCTCGAAGCCAAACTCGCCGAGCTGAAGGCACTGCGCTCGGGTGCCGCCGCTTACCCGTTCATCGACCAGCTCGACGAACCGATTAGGCTGCTCGGAGAGCTGAGCAGTAAGCCGGCGGCCTGGTTCGTCGAGCATTTCTCCGGTGCCGACGATCTCCTCGATGCCAAGGACAACGTGATCGATCCGATCAAGGCCTTTCTCAACGGAAATCAGCGCAGCATCTACGACGACGCCCGCTCGTTCATACAAGAGAACAGCACCAACATCTCCTATCTACCAGCCGGAGTCGCCGACGGGATCGAGACCGCACTCGAAGATGCCCAGATATTCCGTGGCAACAAGACCACGAAGCTCGGCAGTGCGGTCACGGCTGTGCGAGAGCAACTTGAGGGCGTGATCGCTGCTGAGCGGGCCACAGCAACGGCCAAGATCGACGACTACTGGAAGCAGGTTCCGGTAAGCGCGGCGTATGCGGCCGCGACGGAGGCGGCTCGTCAGTCGGTGACCCGCCAAGCCGAGCAGATGCTGGCGCGCGTCCAGCAGGAGATACAGATCCCCGCGATCCGCCACCTTGCTGCGCAATTCGACGACACGCTCTACCCCGCGATCCTCGACGAGCTCGAAGCCGCGAAAGCCACGCCGGTTACGTGCCTGGACGACTCCGACGACGGTGAAACGCAGGTTCCGGTCAAGCCGACGACTCCGGTGAAGCAAAGCATTTCGATCAAGAAACTCTCCCTGCCGGGAGCCGGCGGGGTGCTCGAAACCGAGGCGCAGGTCGACGACTATCTGGATCAGCTTCGCGAGGCTTTGCTCGCGACGATCAACGACAACAAGCGCATCACCCTCTAACAGGCCCGGGCCTCTTCGAAGACGCAGGTTAAGGACGCAGCATGAACACCAAACCACTGGAGAGTTTCGCAAAGGCTGCCCGGCGCGAACTGATCGTCGCCGTCGAGGCGCGGGTATCTGCGGTGCTCGCCGCCGGGTCTGTCGCGCGTAGCGAGCGCGCCAAGACGGTGCGCCTTCTTGAATCGGAGATCGCGAACCACGGTCGTGAGCACGTGATCGACAGGGTTGCCTACACCTGGTTCAACCGTCTCGTCGCGCTGCGCTTCATGGACGCCCGCGGCTACACCGACGCCGGGGTCGTCTCGCTAGCATCGGGCCAAGCCTACGGCCAGCCGGAGATCCTGGCCGACGCGAAACGCGGGGACATCGACACGGAAGTCGTCACCAATGCCTTCGCTAAGGATGCGATTATCGGTCTACTGGACGGTTCCCGTCGCAGCACCGACGCCGAGGGTGAGGCGTATGCACTGCTGCTCACCGAGTACTGCCGGCATTGGCACAAGACGATGCCATTCATGTTCGAGGCCGAGGGTGCTTACACCGAGCTGCTCGTGCCCGCAGGTCTGCTCGCCGAGGGAGCGGTCCTGTCCCGGGCTCGCACAGTACTCACCGAGGATGTCTGCGATGACGTCGAGGTGATCGGCTGGCTGTACCAGTTCTACATTTCCGAGCGGAAGGCCGAGGTTTTCGCCGGGTTCAAGAAGAACAAGAAGGCAGGAGCTGACGAGATTCCTGCCGCCACCCAGCTTTTCACCCCGCACTGGATTGTTCGTTACCTTCTGGAAAACTCGCTTGGGCGCTTGTGGATGCTCAATCGACCGGCCTCCCGCCTGGTGGACCAGATGGACTACTACATCGCACCGGTCGATGAAGAGACCGACTTCCTCAGGGTTTCGGGGCCTGAAGAGTTGACGGTGATCGACCCGGCCTGCGGCTCGGGCCACATGCTCACCTATGCCTTCGACCTGCTGTATGCGATTTATGAGGAGGAGGGCTATGCGCCGTCGGAGATTCCGAGCCTGATCCTCACCCACAACCTCCACGGCACCGAGATCGACCCTCGTGCCGGGGCGCTCGCGGCATTCGCGCTCACCATGAAGGCGCGCTCGAAGGATCGACGATTTTTCAACCGCTCGGAAGCTCACCCGAAGATCTGCGTGATCGAGCCGGTCTCTTTCGTCTCCGATGAGCTGGACTTGCTCATCACGAAGGACGGGGACCGCGATGCCGAAGGAGCGTTCTGGAATCAGTTCCGCGATGCCGATACATTCGGTTCACTGATCCAGCCGGACGCGGGTGCGGCCGCACAGGCTGCTGTGGTCTTGGAAGGACTCCAGGATCAGGAAGGGACTTTCTACTACGACACGCTCCTTCGCGCGCGTCGAGCTGTTGCACAGGCCGAGATGTTGAGTCGCCAGTACTCGGTGGTCACGGCGAACCCGCCGTACATGGGTGCGAAGCAGATGAGTGCGCTCCTTTCACAGTTCATGAAGGACGAGTACCCGGACGTGAAGCAGGACCTCTACAGCGCATTCTGTGTCCGGGGCATTGAACTCGCGCACGACGCCGGACTGCTCGCCATAGTTGTCGGCGACACATGGATGTCGCTCAAGTCCTTCGAGGCACTACGGCTCCGTTTGCTGAACGGCCACGCATTCGACTCCTTCGTCCACATGCGTGACATCGCATATCATCCGGACATCTTTGGTGCCAACGCCGCCTTTGTCCTGTCGATGGCAGGTAGACGCAACCGACATGCCCCCTTCATCCGCCTGACGCCGCTCGGCTCCGACCGCAAGGAGCAAGATCTGCGAGTCGCCCTTGCACAGCGAACCCAGGATGCAGGATTTCACCTCGCGTCGGGGGCTGACTTCGCGTCCATCCCCGGCTCCCCGATCGTCTACTGGCTCAGTGAAAAGATGCGTTATGCGTTCAGGTTCGGTAAGCCGCTTGGCGACGTCGCTAAGCCTCGTCAGGGCATGGCAACGGCCGACAACGCCAGGTTCGTTCGCCAGTGGTGGGAGGTGTCGGCCAGCCGCACAGCGTTCGCTTGTACGTCGCGCAAAGAAGCCGCCGCGAGCCGAGCACGTTGGTTCCCCTACACCGACGGCGGTGAGTTTCGTCGGTGGTACGGGAACCGTCACGCGGTCGTGAATTGGGAGGACGATGGTCATGAACTGCGCGCATTTGAGCGAGCTGTTGTAAGGAATCCGCAGCACTATTTCTGCGAGTCAGTGTCATGGTCTGCGGTCGGCTCAGGAGTCCCCGCATTCCGCTCAGTGCCTGTGGGATCGCTGTTCTCCAACGCTGGAATGTCAGTGTTTGCCAATCCGGCGGAACTGGCCGAGATAGTTGCAATCTGCAATTCGACCACAGCGGAGTCGCTCTTCGCTGCCGTGGCACCGACCCTGAATCTCGGCGTTGGTGAGATCGGGAAGTTGCCAGTTCTTCAGTCACTGAAGGCTCCATCGCAGATGCTTAATAAAATTGTCGCTCGGTCGAAACGCGATTGGGACGACTTCGAGACGTCCTGGGATTTCGCCGAAAATCCACTCGTGGCCCTCGGCAAACTCGACAACGACTAATCGATCTTCTCAATAATTCCGACTAAAGGGTTCTGGCCAAAATTCCATGACGTTTCGGCAGAGTCCCAGTCGTCGGCGGAGTTCGCCTTCAACTGAGTGACAATAGGAGCTACCGCCCCCTCATCGACCTCATCGACCAACCAAGGAAGCGATCGGATTTGCCCAACCTCGAAGTTCAAGGTTGGAGCCAAAGCCGTCATCATGTGGTTCGCTGTCGAAGAGTTGACAAATCCTAGGATGGAGTCGAGCCAGCCTTCGCTGGTTACTGCGACAGCGGCGTCTAGGAATACGAATCCGCAATCATGCGCCCTGAATGAGATCCCCCCGGAGGAGATCTTCGTGCAGGCTATTGACGGCCTGAAGCGGGTATGGACATTTCGTGGCGTCGAGCCAGAGAAATTGATGACGTCGCGGCCATCGGCTGGCCAGAAAATGACCCAGTCATTGTTTCCGAACCAGCGACGGAAGTCTCCTCCTTTGTCTGCCGCTTGCCAAGTCTGAGTCGGCTCTGCAGAATCGTGATCGCGGTTGAACTCTGATTCGCTGTGGCTAACCTCCCACCACAAGCGAAGGAAACGCCCGTTGTCTCCTGTAGTGATTCCCTGGGCGATGCCGCAAGCGTCGCCCAGGGACTCGCCCTTGCCTGCTCTGGCGAACGCATAACGCATCTTTTCACTGAGCCAGTAGACGACTGGAGACCCCGGGATTGCGGCCAAGTCCGCCTGCGCCACCTCATAGCGGTTGTACGCGGAGTCGCGGAACAACGCCTCGATCGCAGACACTGACCTGACGTCTACGTGCTGCTCGAAGACCCGTCGATACACGCCGCGAGCTGACTTGGCCGGAGCGTTGTCGATCACGAATGCGACGGAGCCGAAGTCTGACCCGAAGATTCCGCGCCCGAGGTGGACCATAGACACGATTCGTTGGCTTTGAAGCAGGTCGTGCCGCAGGTCTTCGAACGACTTCAACGACATCCACGACGGGAGGTTGATCATCGCCCAAGTGCCTCGCCGAACCGTGAGCTCCCGAGCACGGACCATAAACGCCGTCATGAGGTCGGCCTTGCCGGTCGGGTACTCGTCCTTCATGAACTGTGTTGCGGCGAGCTCCGCAAGCTCACCTGGGCGGGGGCGCAGACGCGCTATCACGTCGCCGCGCTTCGGTGACCGCCCTCGATGGCTACCCCGATGGCTACCCCGACCACGAGCGCGGTCACGCCCCTACCGTTGATTCATGTTCAGACTCAAACAGCGCAGCAAGGGGACGGGGTCGGTCTACCAGAACTCGCGGGGGCAGTGGGTCGCCTCGATCGAAGCCGGGTGGACGGCGAGTGGTAGGCGGCGTCGCATCACACTGAAAGCACGCACGGAGGCCTTAGTTCGTAAGCGACTTGCGGGAGCACAACAGCGGATTGCAGCCGAGGGGCCTACCGCTCAGAAGTGCGGCAGCATCACGGTCAAGCGGTGGGCCGACCGGTGGCTCGAACAACGGCAGCGCATCGTGCGACCGGGCACCTATGTCTCGGACCGATCTGGGGTGAACCGCTGGGTTGTGCCGACTATCGGGCACCTACGCCTCGATGCGCTCGTGCCCGCAGACATCCGGAAGGTAGCTTCGGCCCAGGAAGACGCCGGCCTTGCACTCGCGACCATGCAGCGCACACACGCGGTCCTTGGCAAGATTCTCTCTGACGCGGTCGCCGAGGGGTACCGGGTCCCGCAGAATGTCCGGGAGGCTGGCAGCCCGGGTGCCGGGCATTCCCCAAGGCAGTCGCTGAGCGCCGCCGCGGCGGCGAGAATCCTCGCTGTGGCCATTACTCGCCCTGATGCCTCACGATGGGTCGCCGCGCTCGTGGAAGGACTACGTCCCGCCGAGGCGCTGGGACTGACGTGGGACATGGTGGACCTCGACGCCGAGACAATGACGCTTGCCTGGCAACTCAAGGCGCTGCCATATGTTGAGTTCAGGCAACCCGAGAGCGGGTTCCGGGTTCCCCGCGGGTTCGAGTCCCGACAAATCCACGGCGCCTACCATCTGGTCCGACCGAAGACCCGCGCCGGGAGCCGCGTCATCCCGCTCGTGCCGTGGCTCGCCGAAGCACTTACGTCCTGGGCAGACTGCGCACCGCCGTCTCCATGCGGGCTCGTCTGGCCCCGCAGTGACGGCAACCCCCAGTCCGCGGAACTGGACCGCCGACAGTGGTACGAGATCGCGGAGGAGGCAAAGGTAACGGTCACTCTCCCGGATGGCAACAGCCGGAGACCGCTCCTGTATGAGGCGCGTCATACAGCAGCCACGCTGCTATTGGCCAACGGGATCGACGAGACCACGATCAAAGCAGTGCTCGGGCATTCGTCTGTGCTGAGTACCCAGTCGTACCTGCACACCGATGACGAGAGAACTCGAGCGGCGCTTGCCGTGTCTGCGAAGATGGTCGGACTCTGCCGGTAGCATAGGGACTCGCTTCGGCTACCCCCATGGCTACCCTTCGCGCCTGATGACGGGGCGAACCGATGCCCTGGTCAACTCTCGTAAGGAATCCTGTTGAAGACGCTTGAACAGACTGTTGCGCAGCATCGGGAAGAGTGGGCGGCGCGCTCGCGCGCTCAGCAGCGGTTGGAGATCGAGAACAACGAGGCCGTCGCGCGACTCTACGGGCTCGAGGACGAAGTGCCTTCGCACGTTCCGCTCGAACGAGTCTCCCTCACCAACAACGCCGCATTCCGGTGGCCGAACAAGACGCCCGAGGAGCGCGACGCTCTGTTCACAGAGTCCGCGATCGTGGACCTCGTCTCGTATGCCGTCGGCTGTATGTTCGGTCGCTACAGTCTCGACGCGCCGGGGCTGATCCTTGCCGACCAAGGCGGGACGCTGAAGGACTACCTCATGAGGATTCCCTCTCCCAAATTCGTGCCGGACGCCGACAACGTGATCCCGTTCGTCGACGACGGTTGGTTCGAGGATGACGTCGTCGAACGCTTCCGTCAGTTTCTGAAGGTTGCGTTCGGCGGGGATCATTTCGAGGAGAACTTGCGGTTCGTGGAGGAGTCGCTGAGTGTGAGGACGCTGCGCGACTACTTCATCACCAAGTCGGGCAAGTCGAAGTTCTACGACGATCATGTGAAGCGCTACAAGAAGCGCCCCATCTACTGGATGTTCTCCAGCCCCAAGGGCTCGTTCAACGCATTGATCTACTTGCACAGGTACACGCCGTCGACGGTGTCGACGGTGCTCAACGAGTACCTGCGCGAGTACGAGAACAAGCTGCAGAAGGCATTCGAACGAGCCGAAGTAGCAGCAGCCGGCGGCATATCGGCGAAGGACCAGAAGGAAGCCGACCGGCTGCGCAAGGTGCTCGCCGAACTACGTGACTACGAGCACGACGTGCTCTATCCGCTCGCCACCCAGCAGGTCGAGATCGACCTCGACGACGGTGTCAAGATGAACTACCCGAAGTTCTACCCGGCGGTGAAGAAGATCGCCGGCCTGGAGGCAAGCGATGAGTGACGGTGAGACCATCGTCCACCAGTCCTGCGACGGCGCGCAGATCCATCTGCGCGAATCCAGCGGCACGGTGTGGCAGTCGCATGGCTGAAGTGGAGAGAACGGGCAAGACAGGTGACCTGTTCGGTCAGGTCTCGGCGCTGATCGAGCAGACCCGCGCGGCCGTTGCCACGCAGGCGAATGCGGCGCTCACGCTGATGAACTGGCAGATCGGGCATCTCATCGACACCGAGGTCCTCGCGGAGCAGCGTGCCGAGTATGCCCAGGAGATTGTCGTGACGCTGTCACGACGATTGACGAAGCGCTACGGGCGAGGTTTCGACCGGGCCAACCTATACCGGATGCGTCAGTTTGCCCAGGTTTTCCCCGACCGTGACATTGTCGCCACGCTGTCACGACAATTGAGCTGGAGCCATTTCATCGTACTCGTCGCGGTGGACCATGACGCCGCGCGAGCTTTCTACATCCAGCAGACGCTCGATGCTCGGCTCAGCGTCCGTGCACTGCGCGACCTGATCGGGCGGCAAGGCTTCGAACGTCGCGAGATCGCCAACGCGCAGACCCCCGGTGGATCCACGGTGCCGCTGGACACCTTCAGCGATCCGTACTTCCTCGATTTCCTCGGGCTCAAGGACGCCTATGCAGAGCGCGACCTCGAAGACGCGCTCATACGCGAGATGGAAACGTTCCTCCTCGAAGTCGGCAATGGATGGGCTTTCGTTGCTCGCCAGAAGCGAATGACGATCGACAACGACGACTACTTCCTCGACCTGCTGTTCTACTCACGCCCACTGCACCGTCTGATCGCGGTGGAACTGAAGATCGGCAAGTTCAAAGCTGCGCACGAAGGGCAGATGAAGCTCTACCTGAAGTGGCTCGACCGCTACGAACGTCGCAGCGACGAAGAAGCACCGCTGGGTCTGATCCTGTGCACCGAGACTTCTCGGGAACAGATCGAACTACTGGAGATGCACAAGGACGGCATCGTCGTCGCCGAGTATTGGACTGCGCTGCCACCGAAAGAAGAGCTGCAGCAGCGGATCACGCAAATCTATCGCGCTGCGAAAGAACGAGTCGCGCGCCGCGCACTCGGTCCGGCCCGCGACGACGAGGACGACGAATGAGTAAGCCTCCCACGATCGCCGGCCACCTCGCGGATCGCTTCGACTCGAAGCGCATCGTAGTGTGGCACGACCCCGACGGTGGTTATGCGACTGAACTCGACGCACAGGCGCCGGCCGACGTGACGGTGCTGCGGGTCGCCGACGACGAGTTCGCGATCAAGCATCGGGTATTGCGCGATCAACCGGCGGCGAAGTTCTTGATCTACCGATCCGGCAGTGTGCCCGAGGGCGTCGGAAACTGGCTGCTCGACATCGAGTTGGCCTACGGCCCGGTGTTCACCGCCGACCGTGGCGAATTGATGCGGGCCGACCTCGGGCTGAGCGCCCCGGGCTCCGACGAGTTGATCGCCCGGTATCCATCGTTCTTCGACGACGCAAAGCTGGTGACGAAACTCAAAGCGCTACCGCTGGTCGGCGGTGACTTGACGGTGGTGCAGGCGCAGATGTGCGCTGTGCTTCTGAACCAGAAGGAGCACAGTTTCTCCGAACTGACCCGCACGCTGCTGATGCAGCACGCAGGTGGCGATACCACTGGATTCGATGCGCTCACTTCCCACGGTCTCGCAGACTTCTACTGGGCCGGAGCTTCCGGCATCTACGGGTTCACGTCGCAGGCGCCGACGGTGGCGGGGTTCGTTCTGTGGATGTTCCAGCGCGCCGTCGACGGATTCGACGTGACCGAGTCGAACAAGGCGCGGAACCTGGCGCTCGACTTCCGCGGCTTCCGCGACTCCAAGCGCAGTAGCGCAGCGATGAAGTCGCTGGCCCGCACCGTCGAGGGCAACCTCGACTACGTCGATCACGTCGGTGAGATCAGTTGGGAAACGCTGAAAGACACCGATGTGTTCGATGCCGGTGAGCGTGAGGTGATCAGGCGTCTGGTGGAAGGGATCAGCGCGAAGACGTTGCCGTATCGCGACATTGCCGATGCGATCAGCGCCAGACGTCGCGACAGCTTCTGGTTCGACGACTACGAGACGCTATACGAAGGGCTGAGCGCCGCAGCCGAACTGATTCCGGCAATCCGAAATACCGCGTTTCACATCAGCGGCTTCGGCGAGGGACTGACGCGGTATCGCGACGAGTGGTTCCGCATCGACCAGCGCTATCGACAGTTCACCCAGGCATATCTGACGGCGGAGTTCAAGCAGCCGATCGAGGCACTGGCAGACCTCGTCGAGAACTCCTATATCACCGATTTTCTCGCTCCGCTCGGGGTGGCGTGGCAGCAGCAGGTCGATACAGTCGCGCAGTGGAGCACCATCGGCATGACCTCGCAAACATCGTTCTACGACCACTACGTCGCCCCGACACTCACAGGCCGCAAAAAGGCCGTGGTGATTGTCTCCGATGCACTCCGCTATGAGATCGCCGACGAGCTGAGCACGAAGATCCGCGGTGAGAACAAATTCTCCGCTTCCATCGACGCCATGCTCGGGGTGCTGCCGTCGTACACGCAACTCGGGATGGCGGCACTGCTCCCGCACACCACGCTGGCGCATTCGCCGGAAGGCGATCCGGTGCTGGTGGACGGGCAGAAGTCCGACGACACTGCGAAACGCAGCAAGATTCTCGGCGCAGTCGGCGGCACAGCGATCCAGGCGGCCGACTTCATCGAGATGAAGCCGGCCGATCGCCGCGACCTGTACTCGTCGAATCAGGTGCTGTACGTCTACCATGACACGATCGACGCGACCGGCGACAAAGCCGTCTCCGAGCGCCGAACCTTCACGGCAGCAGCGGACGCGGTCCGCGAGCTGATCGACATCGTCAAGAAACTCGCGAGCGCGAACGCGACGAACATCATCGTCACCGCGGATCACGGCTTCCTCTATCAGCGTTCCAAGCTGGCCGAGCAGTTCACCCTCACGGTGAAACCGCAGGGCGAGCAGATCGTGACGTCGAAGCGCCGCTACGTGCTGGGGCGAGGCTTGAAGAGGGACGCAGCGTTCACGACGTTCAAGCCCGAGCAAGTGGGACTGTCGAGTGACCTGGAAGTGCAGATCCCGAACTCGATCCAACGGATCGTGCAGCCCGGAGCCGGATACCAGTTCGTGCACGGCGGCGCCTCACTGCAGGAGATCGTGGTACCGGTGATCCAGATCAACAAGAGCCGCAGCGACACAGTCGAGCCGGTGAACGTCGACATCCACCCCGAGTCGGATCGGATCACGACCGGGCAGATCGTCGTCAAGCTGTATCAATCGGCCAAGGTGGAACCGCACAAACCCGCACGGCGACTGCGTGCTGGCCTCTACTTCGGAGATACGCTGATCTCCGACGAGCAGGAGATGACCTTCGACTCGAGTAGTGATGTGGGACGCGACCGATTCCAAGGCGTGACACTGCTTCTCAGTAAGGACGCGGACGAGGCCAACAACCACAGTGTCGAGTTCAGGCTCTCCGAGCCGATTGAGGGCACCGACCAGTGGAAGAAGTACAAGAGCGCGCCGTACACGATCAAACGTGCCTTCGCTAGTGACGACGGATGGGATTTCTGATGAGCGACCACATCGACCTGACTGAAGCGGCTCTCATCGAACAGGCGCCCGACGAGAGCCCTGCGAACGTCGTGTCCGAGCCGACGGCGTTGGATCGCAAGATCAACACGCACTTCCCGGGGGCGGTGGTGCGCAAGGATCTCGTCAAGGCCGTCAAAGGCAACGCGATCGTGCCGTCCTACGTCCTGGAGTACTTGCTCGGCCAGTTCGCCGCGACCGACGACGAGGCGACGATCCAGGAGGGCATCGAGAAGGTGCGCCGGATCCTCGCCGAGCACTACGTGCATCGCAACGAGTCGGAGCTGGTGAAGTCGAAGATCCGGGAAAAGGGCCGCTTCCGGATCATCGACCGGGTCAGCGTGATGCTGAACGAGAAGGACGACGTCTATCAGGCGTCGTTCGCGAGCCTCGGCATCAACGGGGTGCTTGTGGAGCCGAACACCGTGACCGCGAACCAGAAACTACTGGTGGGCGGGGTGTGGTGCCTGTGCGACATCGAGTACTTCCACAGCGACGACGCCCGCGTGGTGCCCTGGATTCTGGGTCGATTGCAGCCGATCCAGATGTCGAGTTTCGACTACGCCGGTTACCTCAATGCCCGGGCCGAGTTCACCGTCGATGAGTGGATTGACCTGCTGATCCAGTCGATCGGATTCAACCCCGAGCTGTTCGGGCGACGCGCGAAGCTGCTTCAGCTGACCCGACTGATCCCATTTGTGGAACGCAATTACAACCTCGTCGAACTGGGTCCGAAGGGCACCGGCAAGTCGCACATCTACTCGGAATTCTCGCCCCACGGGATGTTGATCTCGGGCGGTGAGATAACTGTGCCGAAGCTGTTCGTGAACAATGCCAATGGGAAACTCGGACTCGTCGGCTATTGGGACGTCGTTGCATTCGACGAATTCGCGGGCAAGAAGAAGCGCACCGACAAGGCCCTGGTCGACATCATGAAGAACTACATGGCGAACAAGTCGTTCTCTCGCGGTGTCGAAACGCTTGGCGCAGAGGCATCGATGGTGTTCGTCGGCAACACCTCGCACACCGTGCCGTACATGCTCAAGCACTCCGATCTCTTCGACGAACTCCCCGAGAGCTACCACGACTCGGCCTACCTCGACCGGCTGCACTTTTACATTCCCGGCTGGGAGGTCGACACGATCCGCGGCGAGATGTTCTCCAGCGGCTACGGTTTCGTTGTCGACTACATCGCCGAAGTCCTCAAGTCGATGCGAAATCTCGACTACTCCGACCGCTACCAGCGGTATTTCACGCTCGGCTCGGACATCTCCACCCGCGACCGCGATGGCATCCACAAGACCTTCTCCGGCCTGATGAAGTTGCTCTACCCGCACGAGCAGGCCACCGCTGAGGAGATCGAGGAGATCCTGAGGTTCGCGATCGAGGGCCGCAAGCGCGTCAAGGACCAGATTCTGCGCATGGACGACACCATGGCTGCGGTGAAGTTTGGGTACCAGTCGCTCGCGGGTGAGTGGGCGGCCGTCACCACGCTGGAGGAGGACGAGTACCCCGGGCATTACCATCGGGGCCGCCCCGGCGTTGCGGGCGATGCTGAGGAGCCCGCTGATCCGTTTGGATCCACGCTGGGTGCGGCCGGCTCGGAGGCAGCGGTTGTTCCGGTCCCGGCCAAGGAAGAGTTGTTCCAGGGGCAGCGGGACTTCGTCGAGAATCAACGCGGCATCTCCTACGAGACCCTCCTCATGCCGTACCTGCGAGGCGCGACTGAAATCGAGTTGCACGACCCGTACATCCGGATGAGTCACCAGGGGCGGAACCTCGTCGAGTTGCTGGCCCTGATCGCCTCAGCTAAAGACCCTGCCGACGAGGTGACGTTCAAACTGTTCACCGTGCTCGAATCCGATCCGGAATACCAGAAGAAGCAATTGCAGATGCTCGGTCAGATCATTCAGGGAGCTGAGCAACAGGGTATCAAGGTTGAGGTGGCCAAAGACCCTGGCGGTCACGATCGCTGGATCCGCACGGACAACGGATGGCGCATCAACCTTGGCCGCGGTCTCGACATCTTTCAGAAGCAGGAAGGTGGCTGGTTCGATTTCGGTAGTACCCGCCAGGAATTCCGCCAGGTCAGGGCATTCGGCGTGACGTACATCCGAGAAGCGAAGTGACGATGGACGTCGACGTGCGTGAGCCCGTCGACGTCGTGTGACTGAAGGGTGGCGAAGGGCTTCGTCTCGAGGGGTGGCGAGGGTCCAGCCCCTCAGCTGAGACGCCAATGGCGAATGGCTTGGGCGACGTGGGTGAGATCGAAGCCGAGTTTCTCAGCAACCGCGATGATCTCCTGGGTAGGTGAGTCAAGATCGACCACCTTCCGGTTGGGCGGTAACCCGTCTGAACTGGCGAGGAGAGAAGTAGGAGTGCTGACCGACGATGGGAGAGTCATCACGTGCCACTTGGCGGGTTTGGGTTCGGCCATGACCAGCGTGCGGTCGGCGCGTAATACGGCGCATGTTCTTCCAGCACCGACGACGATGACTGCGCACGGATCGCCGACTTTCGTGGCGATCTGGGCTGCGATCTTGCGCGGTGCTCCGGACGGCACCTCGAGGATCCACATGCCTTCGCGAAGTTCGGCGGGCAGGCCCGCAGATTCCAAGGCTGCTCGCGTTTCCGCATTAGGGTCGTTCGCAGTGCTTCTCGCCAATTCGATCAATGAGTCGACGGATTCACGATCGGCAACCCGCGCGTAACTTTGTGTCGGAACGTACAGGTACTCGTCGACGATCTCGGTGAGTGCTTGAGGTACCCACCCGCGCAATCCCTTCCATGTCGACTGCCACAAAACATCTTCCGGGCGTCCACCGTCCAGTTTCGTGCCTTGTCCGAGTACGGCCAGACCCACGGCGATCATCGAGCCCAGGTAGTTCAATGGAGTCTCTGAGACTTCGTCGTCCTCCTCCCGGGGAGGAAGAATTGTCAACACATCCGCGAAGGAGCTTCGCCATGTCACTTCGTCGGTTTCCCATACCCCAGCGGCCAGCAGATCGATGAAGATCCGGGCCACGCTCATACGCAATTCGAACGGTGGGCGCGGGTTTTCCGAAGTCACTGCGCGGCGTAGGCGTTCTGACCGAGTTCGCCAAGCCGCACGCTGATGTGACGCGATAGAGGGTGGTTGGCGATCGGTGAGGGAATCGGCGATCGGGTCGATGTCGTCGTCGGTTTCGTCATCGGTTATGTCCGTGATCGGTTCGTCGTCGTCGACGGTCCATTGGACTGTCGGGTCCGTATCGGCTCGGACCGTCTTGGTTGAACTGGGGAAGACGAGGCCGGCGAAGGTCGGCCCGAGACTACGTTGGACCTTGTCGAGCCAGGAACCCCACCGGTCTTCCTCATGAGTAGCGGCTGAAGGGCGCGTCGTCGGAGATTCCCGTGGCGTGTTCGCGGCGCGGTATTGGCCGGCGGTCCTCATCAGTCGAATCAGGTCGTTGCTCATCCGTTCGGCCAGGACCGAATCGGTGACGAAATCATCGAGGCTGTAGTCGCGTGAGATGCGCGTCCCGTCGTCGGCGGTATCGCGCGGCCGACACCGGGTTACATCGGTCAGGAAGACGACAGAGCTGACGTCGTTCTCGTGCCCGCCAACCCGTGCACGTACCGCTCCGCCGGTACCTTCGTCAGCGACGAAGGATGTCTCAACGACTCCCGGTTGCGCGACATCGACCCTATGAACGGCTCGCCAAGACCCGGGTGCGCCGCTCGGTGATGTCTCGATTGTGATCGAGGCTGCGGTCCGGACCAGCATCTCGACAACGATCGCCTCGTTTCTCCATCTGGCCCCCAGGAGAACGAGGGCGTTCTTGCGGTGGGCTTCGGGGCTTGCCGGGATTGTCAACCGCGCACGCATCTCGTCCACGGTGGCCGGGGTGTTGCAACCCTCAGGGATGAGGGATTGCTCGACCGGGTGGATAGCGACGAGTTCGCAGTTCCCGCCGCTCGTTGTCGAGGTGAGGAGTGCCACACGAGTGAGATTGGCGCTTCCGACCATCGCGGTCGTACCCGATTCGTCGTCCCACTCGACGAGTTTGCCGTGGCTGGTGCGGGCGTCGTCGAGAAATCGGAACTCGACGTCCGAGACGCCGCTGGCGGCTTCGACGAGACTTGCCCCGTCGTACCATGCGATTCGTTCTTGCAGTGCCACAACGAGTCGCTCTGGAGTCGTGCGTGCAATCAACGTGGCGACTGCGGCCGAGGCGCGATCGAAAAACGGCGCAGAGACACGCAAGGAGTGCACCGGTGCACGGGGTATCCGATCGATCAACGGCCGATCCAGATTGCCTGCAATTCGTAGATCAGGGAGCGAACCGTCGACCTCGGTCGGAGATACCGCATCGGCAACATCGTGAACGGTTTCGGCAATCCACGAGGGGATCGACACGGTTGCGGGGAGTGCATACAACCATTCGGCGAGTTCGCGCAGGGCAGCCGGCCCCGATCCTCTGGGAGCTCGGATCACTAGCCAAAGTTCGTCGTTGTGCCCCCATCCCGATGTGGTGGGGTTCCCGGACCCGATGGCTATCCAGACGTCGTCATCACCGACGAGCACCGCGAGCTTGGGGTGAAATGCGCCGCGGCACCCGGCGTGGCCATGCTGGTAGGTGCGACCGGCATAGCGGACGTCGGCAGCGTCGTGGACAGATTGGTGGGCATCCGACAGGACGGTAACGCGGGCGCCGTGCGACCGTGCCAGCGGAACGCAATGCCGCTCGAAGAACACCAGATCAAGGGTGTACCCCGTGATCAGGACCTCACGGAGAGGTCCGCGATCCCACTCCCTGAGCAAGGTCAACGGTGATTGCAGGTCGAACCGGGCGCGAGTCATTGCGGCAGCCCCAGGGTTTCTACTCCAAGCTCGGTGACGACCATGCGATCGTCGTCGAACCTGAACAGGCCCAGTTGTCGGCCCAGTTCCCCGAGTTGTTCGGTACGCAGCCCCACATTCCCGGGCCCTTCGCGACCTGTGGCGAAATACAGTCCGTTGCGTTCGTGTAGTTTGGTCGGCAACTTCATACGCCCCTCGTTGTCGACGTACATCTTCGCCAGCGCAACGCGATGAGACTGGTCGAGCATGTCGTCGACGACCGCACAGGCGAAGTCGGTCAGCGGACGGTGCATGTACTCTCGACGCCGGTGCGCGACCCATTGCGGATCGAGATAGTGGTTGCGGCCCGAGTTCCCGCGGAAGGCGTCCAGGGTCACGCCAGCTAACTCGTCGCCCCGGACAGATCCGATTAGGAGCACACCGATGTCAGTCTCGATGTCATTGCGGTTCCCGGAAAGCAGCACCTCGGCCGGTGCCGGATTGCCTCGTGCATCGAAGGGCGCGGTACAGCTCCGCAGGAAACCTTCCACGGTGTCGTTGGTTGTGCAGCCTCGAACCCATTCGTGCAAGTCGCTTCGCGACGCCTGACCGTCGGAGTGCCAGACCTGATCGACGAGTCTCGACCACAGATGACGCCACGCGCCGACAAACCGATGACGAAGCAGGAGGCCTCGCCAGCTCTTGGCTCGGGACCCCTCCGCTATGAACACAGGATCCCCGTCGAGCGCTGGCCCGTAAGCCAACACGTCGACGAGCGCGCTCGTCCACGAGCTGGTGTCGGGGGCCAGCTGGACTGCCCGGGCAAGGATGCGGTAAGTCGATCTTCTCGTGGAATCGTTTGCATTCCAATTGATCCCGTCTCCTGTAGCCGTCAGGACGGCACGCAGCGGTGCAAGGTCGGCCGAGCCCGGTTGAAATCCGGTCAGGTCGATGAAATCTTTGGCGTCCTCTTGCGAGAGGTTCCTGCTCGCGGCTAACTCAAGGAGGGGACGGAACATGTCTCGCACCAGAACCGGCGTTTCGCGCGGACCTTTGCGGAAGGCGCCTTGGTCCGTGGTCGCCAGGCCCAATGTCACGATGGGGCCCTTGTACTGAGACCAGTAACCCCATGCACGAGGAGAATACGATCTTTCGCCGACGTCGACGAGGCGATCGACAGACCCCTTCGCCAACTGTGAGCGGACGGTGTCGGCGCCGTGCATCTCACCGAGCCCGTCGAGACTACCGGTGTGGGGATTGATCACAGACGCCATGGCCAGTGCAACTTCTGCCCGCCGTAGCACGGTGCGGCAGGTGAGGGTGTCGAAGTCTCGGTCGTGGGCATAGCTGGCCAGCGCCCAGTACAGACCGAAGTATCGGCTGTTGCTCGTCATCGTCGACACTCCGGGGACGAGGACGTCGACGAGATTCATGACCGGCGCTTCGACACGGAGCGGGAAGCGGCTTCCCTTGGTGTCGAGACCAGATGCACACCAGGCTGGTCCCTCCAGAATCGCACTACCCGTCATGGCCACGATCCTCTCAGAAGTTCTGGGAACGCGACACACGCGGTGTGCACGATCTGTGCGACGCGCTCGATCTGGATACCGGCACGCTGTCGACGCTGCGCAAACGGCTCGACACCGCCGGGTTCGTCGAACGCTGACGGCAACACGCCGACGAACGCCGAGTCGTCGTTCACCTCACCGGTGCCGGAAACGCATCCGAACGGCCCGCTTCATGCCCCCGACCGTTACTCTCGGTGGCGGCCGCTACTCGTCGACCACTGAACGGGAGCTGAATACTGCAGTATTCACATCTGACCGGGATCAACAAGGCCAGTTGATATTTGGCTCGATTGAGCGGATCACGGGACGGGAGCCGGTTGGCACTCATTCCTGGGCGTTCGATCTCGACCTGCGTGCTGTGCATGCACTCGTCAGCTCCAGCACCCACGCGTCGCATTGGTAGCAGCGGAAGTCGCGCGACCATTCGGGCTCTCGGAATTTCGGCAGACGCGTTTGGAAATGGTCGTCAAGACCGCTTGCCTCAGATTCGTTGACGACGGAGAGCACCTGTCGGTGCTCCTTGATTCCGGCGTACCCGTTTGTGCCCAGACACCTCGACGACGCGGTCGAAAATTTGCAGGCTTTCCTCAAGAGTCTGGACAGTCAGTGCACGAGTCCAGAGAAGGTACCGGGCGAACTACCACGAGGAGAAAGCTGGAGTCGGCGAAATTGCCGAGGAAACGGAGGGCGAACCGTTGCCGCGCGCCGTGCAGACGTTGCTCCATCTCGACGAGGACGGGACCGCCGCGCTCGATGCACGCCGTGTTGCCCACATCTGTGGACACGACCGCAATGCCATCCTCGGATATTTGCGCATTTCTAAGGAGCAAGAGCTCGAATGGCGAGTCAGTGCCGACGAGGCCACTGCCGACGGAGACTCGGAAGAGGCCGATGCCTGTAATCACGAAGCCGAGGGATGGCTGACGACATACGGGCAATTGAGGGGAGCTCTAGGAGATGCGGTGCCGTCCGGGAACGGTGTATGCCGATACTGTGACGCGGAGTGATGAAACCGCTGAGCCGCGTCGCGGGCTGGTGCGGTGCTTGCGCACACACCAACTGTCAGTTCGCCATACGTACAACGCCATACGTACAAGGGGAAGCGTTGAACCTCAACGACAGTCTGTTGGCCTCGATTATCCACTACGACATTCTCGAGCGATGTAAGGCGGGCGAAGACTACCGTGCTCGGACGCTGTGTCTGTGCAGAACCCTACCGCTCAATGAGCATCAGGTACCAGAACCGTGGACGGGACACCTCGACAGGGCGCGCCTGGTAGTCATCAGCAGCAATCTATCGATCGATCCGGTGGAGGTGTATCCGCGGTGGGGTGAGGACCTCACCGAGTCGATCCGTGACGGCATCTACAGTCCACTTCCTGACGGAGGGTGGTCCGGCGCGGTGCGTTTCCGGGCGGCAGCACGACAACGGGCATTCGAGCTGATTCCCGACGCGACGCCAGGGATCGATTATGCGCTGACAGAGGTAGTGCACTGCAAGTGCGAGCGGGAGTTCGGCGTCGCTCAGGCACGTCACACCTGTGCGACCCGATACCTACCGAAGGTCCTCGAGGCGGCGGAAGAGTGATCGGCACCCTGGTCGAACGACGCACTCGCACGGTCCGCTCGTTGCACCTGCCGCGGCGCGACGGGGTAAGTGTGCGTCGAGCGTTGACCGAGCGGTTGCAGGGCCTGCCACCGGAGTTGCTGCGGTCGATCACCTGGGACCAGGGCACCGAGATGGCGCGCCACAGCGAGGTGACCGCAGCATTGGGTGTGCCGGTGTATTTCTGCGATGCACGCTCCCCGTGGCAGCGGGGTTCGAACGAGAACCTGAACGGAGTGCTGCGGGACTATTTCCCGAAGGGCACCGACTTGAGTGTGCACTCACGAGAGCATTTGCTGGTCGTCGAGAACGAACTCGTCCACCGACGACGCCGGGGTCTCCAAGACCGCACCCCGGCAACACTGTTCGGCGTACTGCTAGCTTCTGAACCACCCCGGGTGTTGCAACGATGACTAGAACCCGCCTCGGACTACCTGCTCAGACTTCAACCGGAGCAGATACCCAGGCCAGTGCCAATCGGCCTGTCCCTGCACCGACATGGGTCACCGGTAACGGTGGGGTGTGAAGCTCGGGGGAAATACTCAAGGGTTCCTGTCTGCCGTTTGCTTGACATGCTGTCCATTGAGGGAAGCATCGACCGGCGTCCGGATCGGCATCGGATGTCCACGTCCTCATGGCCGGGCTGGAGCGGCACACAGCGTTGCCTGCACCTGCGTGACTTGCATGTATCTGTTCCATCCCTCGTATATCCCGAGGTCGCAGGGTTACACGGTGGCCTATCCGGAACCCTGCGTCGGTATGCGTGAGTGGGTTTGAGTCCGCACCCCATATAGTGACTGAACTTGCATTGTTGCGGGACTGGAAGGGTGACACGGTGGTTCAGAGGGGTCAGAAGGTCGTCAGAGAACAGCCGCGACCTTCGGCGAATGACGCTGATGCTGCGGAAGCTCAGATTGTGGAAGAGTCACGGAAGATTGGCTACAACACCGTAGAATATACTGTCGAGTATTTGGCCGATAAGCTGCGATCTGATGACTTCTATATCCCCGACTATCAGAGAGAATACGTGTGGGAGGAAGATCGCAAGCACCGATTCATTGAATCATTGCTAATGGGCCTGCCAATCCCCTTCCTCTTCTTCTGGGAAAATGATGAAGATGGGCGTCTAGAAATTGTAGATGGGTCGCAAAGGATAAGAACTATCCTGGAGTTCATTGATGGTAATCTCCGTCTTGGCGAGCTAGAGACGCTCACCAAGGTGAGTGGATTCCAATTTGATGACTTGAAGGACTCCCGTCGGCGAAAATTCAAGAATCGAACAATTCGTGGTGTTGTGTTGGATGAGCAGGCTGACGATCAAGCCAGGGCGGAGCTATTTGATCGGATCAACACGGGGAGTAAGAGTGCGAACCCAGCCGAGATAAGACGCGGCGCCCTGCCTGGACCGTTTGCCGATCTCGTTACAGAACTTGCCGAATCACCGACTTTCATGACGCTGACCCCTATGTCGCAGATGCAGGAGAATTCTAGGACTCGAGAAGAGTTGGTAACGAGATTTTTTGCCCTGTCTGGAGGGCTCGAAGAATATCGTGATCGTGTAGCAGACTACTTGTTTGGATACGCGAAAAGGAAGAGTGTCGAGATCGATCAGAATCCTGATATTGCGGAAATGATGAAGCGTGAATTCACTCGAACGATGGAATTTATTTCCGAGAATTCACCGTACGGATTCAAGAAAAATCAGAAGGGTACGGCAACCCCGAAGACGAGATACGAGGCTATTGCCCTGGGAACTAAGCAGGCCCTTGAGCGGGATCCGAATCTTCGGGTCGATGTTGAGGAGTTCAGGAAGCTAATTGAAAGTAGCGAGTTCGCTGCGATAGTCCGTGCGGATGGGGCGAACGTGAGAGCGCGGTTGGTTCAGAGAATTTCGTATATTCGGGATGGGTTACTGGAGTCGAAGTCGTGAGCGCAGCACGAGACGTATTTGAGGAAAGGCGGGAGGAGGTTGAAAACCTTGTCTCTTACCTAGAGGAAGTCGAAGGGGGAAATTCTGTTTCAAGTGGTGATGCACCGAGAGGTGAAACCCTCCGAATATTGAGAGCTTCGTGCTATGTAATGATTTACAATATGATTGAGTCCACCATGTCGGTTTGCCTTAAGGACCTGTCGTCCGCAGTTAGAGACACGGCAACATCAATCAGGGACTTGAAGCAGGAAATATTCGACCTGTACCTCGTGTCACGGTATGGAAATAGAATTATGCCCGCGTCGCGTGAGAAGGCGGCGGATTTCGCCCGAGACCTGCTTAATGATGCTAGCAGTTCAGTTATTCCGGAGTTTGTATTTGCGGCGCCGTCCGGTAATTGCACGGATTCAAACGTTGAGAGATCCCTCCGAAATGTGGGTATCGAGTTCGCGTTGCTACCTCCCCTGAAGACGAGGGTTAAGCGGAAAGTGGTAAACAATAGGACATTGCTTGAGTCGCTTGTCATGGTTCGTAATGATCTGGCCCACGGAAACCGAGCCTTCTCGGAAGTTGGACAGGATAGTTCGGCGACTGATCTAAGAGAAATATTTACACTTGCGGCTGAATATATGGATGTTGTGGTCGATCATTTCGAAGATTACATAAGTAATTCGGGGTACTTAGGTTCCATTATGCAGCCATAATGGCCTGGCCGATCACTTTTCCGAGGACGGGTGGGACTGCGTTTCCGATTAGTCGACCAATTTTGTCGATTGCGACTCGCTCTCCATCCGGATAAAATCGGTAGTTAAGTGGGAATCCCTGAAGCATCGATCCTTCTCGTAGAGAGATGGCTCGGTCCTGTTCTGGGTGGCCAAACCTCCCTGTTCCATAGTTGTAGAATTGGGTCGTGATAGTAGGGCTCGGGGAGTTCCAATCCATGCGCCCATAAACGCTGGAATAGTATTTCCCGGACTCCTTCTTGTGGCAGGCAAGCTGGAGTTCGACGGGCCACTCTCTCCATGTGCCGCCAGGGGTGGAGCAACGAATCCGCAGCATGTTCCTTTCGCTCAGTGACTGTGCTCTGTGCATGGGGTCTGTTAAGCTCTGCTCGCCATGTATTAGGGGCTCGATGGAACCAATAGTATCCTTTACTGTGGCATATTGATTAGAGTCATGAGTTCCGGTGGGCACATTGATCGTGCCAGCCCGTGAAGCAATAAGAACTAGTCGTTTCCGATGTTGCGGAAGTCCATAGTCGGGAAGAAAGACAATGCGATGATCAACCAGATAACCGTTTGATATCAACTTGGCCAGAAAATCGACAAATATATCTGTGCGCGCCAATCCTGGAACATTTTCCATGGTGACGATTTGAGGTTCAGCCTCGTCGACGAGTCTGCCGAATTCTCGCAAGAGATTCCACTTGTCGTCTTTAGAATTTTTACCGGACTGACGTAGTTTCGAAAATGGCTGGCACGGTGCGCAGCCTGCCAAGAGTTTCAGTGAATCGTCGGGTCCCCACATTTCTTTGAGCTCATTTCCGGTAACCGTTCGTATGTCCCTCAGATGAAATTCAGCAGAGTTGTTGGTTGAAAACGGAAACTGGCAGTCGGGGTCGACGTCGATCCCCGCGACGACCTTCACACCGGCCTGTTGTAACCCGCAAGCGAGTCCACCGGCCCCGCAGAAGAGGTCGATGGCGCTCACAGGACTGGATTTGGTCAAGTCGCTGCTCCGTCTCACTAGTCATCTGTGTGCAACCCCGGCACTTCCCGTAGATCATCTCATTCGAGCGGTGGGGCCTTGATAGTCGGCCCGGGTGGTGCGAGCCTCAAGACGCTCATGTCTTGAAGACTGGCTGCATCACAGATCGGCACCGCTGTTCTAAAGGTACCGCGGAGAACCTGCCGATGACGCCCGATGTACCGCTGTTGACGATGCGGGACACGGTGCTGCGGCCGGACGGCAGCTCACGCAGCGACGGTATTCGACCTCGACGCACATGGCGGTGAAATCGTGTCGATACGAGGAGAATTCGGAAGCAGTAAGTCCACGTTGCTGCGGGCCGTGGCGGGACTGATCCCGGTGAGCGAGGACCGTTCTCGCTATGTGCCGAACGGGTCAGCATGATGTTCGAGGAACCTCGACTACTGCCGTGGCGGAGTGTGCTCGACAACGCCCTCTTCGCGCTCGGCGAGCAACCGGAGGTGGTTAGGTGAGGCGAGCTGTGGCGTCGCTCGATTGTCTGGGTCTCTGGCCGATGTCCGGCATCACGCGCCCGCGTCGCTGTCTGGGGATGCTGCGCCACCGAGTGGGAATTGCCTGCGTGCTGATGGTCGACGTCGACCTACTGCTCGCCGACGAACCGCGCGCCCACCTCGACGAAGGGCTGGTCCGATAGTGTCGCGCAGCTACTCACCGAGCGTGCGGCAGCGGGCACGGCGGTACTCCTCACAGCACACAAACCGAGATCGTCGACAGGATCGCAGACCGCGTGTACTAGGACCTCGCCGTTCTCTTCGAGGCGTTGGCCACTGGGTGGGACTGAGTGCGACGGGTAGGCGCGACCTGCGAATCGGGCCCGTCACCGTTTCCCGCAGACGTCAGCCGAATGAGCCGCCACGGAGACACTCATCAATGCACTGACGCTGCCGTACCACCGCACCCTGGCCTTCGCGGGCCTGGTCCTGAACGTCGATCCGGCGGGGTGGCAGGTTCATCAGGGCATGTGCGATGCGATCGCAGCTCGCGACAGTCAATGGTCCGAGGCGATAACACGCAATGACCTCAGAAAACTAGTGTGAGGTCTACTGAATCTCATGGTGGTGGCAGGCCGAGCCAAGGCTCGGTCACGCCACCATCACCGTCCGACATGCACACTTCACTGCTCTTCCACGCTCATCGTCGGGCAGCCACCCGTACTCGTCGCACCTCCCGCACTTGTCCGGCACCGACCGCGGCGCCGCCAACCCCTGCCAGAGCGGTATCCAGGCCTGTGCGAATCGCATGGGATCTGTAGATCGGTGCACCGATCGCGCCGCCGCAACGAGCGGCGCAACACCATGCACCGCGATCAACTCGTCGATCGCCGCAGCCGCGTCGGGTTTGAGATATGCGAAAGCTGCAGTCAATCCAGCATGCCGACACGCCGCAGCAAGGCCGGCGATGTCGGGGCTGAGAGGCACGTTCAAAGCCCTTGACGGGCGGTTGGTTTCAGTCCTTGGTATATCAGTATTTATAAGAGCGCCTGGCTCACCGTCGTCCGCGTCGCCGCCGGTCGGTTTTTCAGGCCCCGGGTTGATGACAGGCTCTTCGTAGATGGTCTGAACGGTGCACCACTGGCCGAGCTCGTTCTGAAACCTTTCACGTACGAGGTAGCCGAGTTCGGCGAGCTCGCGCAGCGCGGAGCGGATGGCGTCGCGGCCTTCCTTCGGCGACTGCGCGGCGATCGAGTCCGATCGGGTGCGCCAATCGTCTGGCTTCGACAGGAGCCAGATCAAGACGCCGCGCGCACGGAAGGAGAGGCGGTCGTCTGTGATGACGGCATTACTCAGTATCGAAAAATTGCTGGCCAGGCGCGGTCCACGACGCACCCCACCAGCCAAGGTATTCTTGGCCACGTTCGACTCCAGTCAGTCGGACAACCGGCCCGTCGGGAGCGGCAACTCCTGGCGGGCCTTCTTCACTTGTGACGCCGCTCGGAGTGGCGGCGATCTTGGAATCTTGGCACCGTTCGTACAGCGAACGCAATACCTTGGGCGAAAATCGCGTGGGTGCAGGAGATTACGGGAGCCATTCGTGTATTAGCTGTCGACAGTGGCAGCTCTCGCTGTACGCGCCTTCAGGCCTAACCAGACACGATGGTGTTCTGCCGCCTCCAGATGAGCCAGCGACCATCCCTCTTCACGAAGACGTACAGGGCGTTCATCTCCGGCGGATTGCCGTCGTCGGCGTCCTGCTTCGTCGACCACGCATTCTTCCGGGCGGTGATGACGTCGGGGGAGGGGGCTGAGACGTCGCTCAGTTCGTAGTAGGCCGTCGAGTCGTTCAGGTAGCCGGCGGCGAGTGCGTCCTCCGAGACCTTCTGGATGGCGGCGCGCCCGGAGAGCACCGCACCTCGCGCATTCACGACGATCGCGTCGTCGGCGAGATGGGCGTTCATCAGTGATGCGTCGTTGGTGTTGAAGCCCTCCTGCACGTCGCGGACGATCGCGTGGATCTGCTCGAGGTCGTGGGGGTCTGGAGTAGTTGTCATGTAGGTGACGGTAGAACCTCGAGCGAGCTCGAGGTCAAGGGTTGGGCAGGAAGCCGTGGGTGTGCGCGGACGACGAACCCGCACACCCACGGCGCCGTCAGTAACAGCGAGTACTCGGCGGTCGGGACTCAACCCGCAATGAGCGCCGGTTCGTGAAGGCCGATGCCGCACTCTTGTGCGTTGCCGAGCCGCTGTTCGGTGAGGTTCGAGTACACGTGAACGTGACTGCGCTCGCACCATGCGGTCACATGCTCACCGATCGAGGGCACGTTCTCACTGCTCACCAGGATGGCGAAGGACTCGACCGAGTCTCCGCACTGCACGTGCACGATCCGTTCGCGTCCGGTCGGTTCGATGAGCACGACCCTGCCCTCGACCCTCCAGATCTCGGACGAGTGGAGCGCACCTTCGCCCAAGTAGAACCGTTCGGGCCGCACACCGAGTGTGACGCTGTCGTCGCTGCCGGTGTGGGTACCGAACCGCGACGTGTGGGTATCTGCGTCGACCGGAAACCGGTTCATCGGAGGTGTTCCCACGAAACCTGCCACGAAGAGGGTCTTCGGCTGTCGGTACAGCTCGTCGGGGGTGCCGAGTTGTTCGATGCGCCCCTTGTTGATGACGGCGATACGGGACGCCATTGCCATCGCGTCGGCCTGGTCGTGGGTGACGTTGATGCCGGTGGCGCCTACCGACTGCAACAGTCCCGCGATCTCCACGCGGAGGGAGGCGTGAAGCTGGGCGTCGAGGCCGGAGAGCGGTTCGTCGAGCAACACGATGTTGCTGCGCCGGGCGAGTGCTCTGGCCAGGGCGATGCGCTGACGTTGTCCACCGGACATCTGCCGAGGTTTGCGATCGAGGAGGTGCTCGACCTGCATGCGGGTGGCGATGTCGGTGGCGCGGGAGTCTGCTTCCGCGCGGCTGAGTTTCTTTCCGTGCCGCAGGCCCAACGTGATGTTCTCGCGACTGCTCAGATGCGGATAGAGGGCGTAGCTCTGGAAAACAATTGCCACATCACGTTTCTCGGGTGGGATCCCGTTCTGCGGTTCACCTCCGAACCGGATCTCACCGGTGTCGACCGCTTCGAGGCCGGCGATGATCCGCAAGAGAGTGGATTTGCCGGAACCGGACGGTCCGAGGATGGCGATGTTCTCACCGGACTCGACGTCGAGGTCGATGTCTGCGAGTGCCGTGACGTCGCCGAAAGTCTTGGTGACACCCGAGATCTGGACGGCGGTCACGCCACGGCTCCGACGATTGCGTTGATGGACTCGACTGCGTCCAGAACGGTGGTGTCGGCGTCGGCGCCGGTCTGGAGCTGCTGGTTCATCACTTCGATGATGTCGTAGATCTCGGCGGTGTGTGCGCCCGGGAACCCGCCCCACTGGGTGAGTTCGTTGTCGAAGGTCCACGCGAAGGTCATCTGCGGGGTTGCCTGATCGGTCGCCAGCAGTTCGTCGCGAGCAGTGGTGTCCACGGGAATGTAGCTGCGCTGGGTGCCCGACGCCTGCAGCACACTCTCCGGTGTGAGGATCTGACCGATGAGTTCGTTGCCGAACGCTGCGCGGCACGGATCCTCCGAGAGGACCATGTAGCCGTTGCCGCCCGCGGGCAGGGCGCGGCTCTGATCGCCGTCGACGGTCGGCAGTTTGATGGGCATCCAGTCGAACTTGTCGCCGATACCTTGGCTGATCGCAGCGATGTTGGAGGTGGTGACCATCGAGATGGGCAAGGTGCCCGAGGTGAAGATGTCCTTGGCCTGGGTGGCGTCGGGGATGCCGGCCTCCCATCCGTTGCTGCCGAGGTCGGACGAGATGCGCAGTGCGTCGATACCGGCAGCGTCACCGAATGCTGCTGCGCCGTCGGAATCGACAAATGTGCCGCCGGAAGCCTGAATGAGTCCTTGCGCAAACCATTCGGGTAGGCCCGTGGGTGCGATAGAGACGGAGGGCGACCCGGTGTGAGCGGTGACCTTCTCCGCGACGCGCAGAAGATCGTCGTAGGTCTTGATGTCTTCGCCGGTCCCCGCGTCGGCTTCGTCGAGCAAGTCCTGGTTGACGACCATGACCGGTGCGGAGATCTGCGCGGGCGCCACGTAGGTGACACCGTCGCGGGCGGTACCGGCGCCGAGGAACTGCTTCTGGTAGGTGTCGGCCAGAACCGAGGAGTCGAAGGGGACGGGGTTGTAGGTATCGACCCAGAACTGCATCTGTCCGAGTCCGGTCATGATGACGTCGGGGCGGTTGCCGACGGCGATGTCCGCGACGATCTGCTGGGTGAGGTCGTCGTACGACGTGGATGCTGCCGGCTCCGCGTCGAACGTCAGGCCCGGGTATTTCGCTTCCATCGCCTGCACGGCGGCAGCCATGGATTCGGTTGCCACCGAGTTGAACGCGACATCGATGACGGTTCCTTCAGTGGTGCACTGGGCGACATCGACGGCGGCGGCCACCGACGCTCCGTCCGCGGGTTGGTTCGTGGTGGTGCCTGCGCCGCCGCATGCGGCGAGGCCGAAGGTGAGTACGGTGGCGGTGGTGCCGACGAGGACACGTGTGTGAGAACGCATGCGTCTGTTGCTCCTGTAGTGAGGGGGAATTCAGCCGGTGATTTCGGTGCCGCTCATGCCCCGGACGAAATGCTTCTGGGCGAAGAGGAATACGGCGACGATGGGTACGGTGACGATCGCAGCACCTGCCGCGAGCGCCGGATAGTCGAATCCGGTTCCGGCATCCTGAAATATTGCCAGCGCCAGTGGGGGAGTCTGGATCTCGGGGCTCCGTGCCACGAGAAGGGGCCACATGTAGTCGTTCCAGTGAACGAAGATCGAGCACCCGCTGAAGGCTGCGATGCCGGGCAACGCAATCGGTGTGACAACGCTGACCATGGTGCGGATCGGTCCGAGACCGTCCATCTCGCACGCCTCGAACAGCGCATCCGGAATGGACATCATCTGATTGCGGATCATGAAGGTGCCGAGCACCGATGTCGCGAACGGCAGTATCAATGCGGCCAGGGTGTCACCGAGCCCGACCTGATTGAGGCCGATGAACAGCGGAATCATCGTCACCTGTGCCGGAATGAGCAGGCAGAGCATGACGAAACCGAACACTCGGCCTGTCCACCGCTATCGGTGCATCGTCAGCACATATGCGGCGGGGATGCAGGTGAGCAGTTGCAGAGCGAGAATGCCGAAGGTGACGGCCAGGCCGACCAGCATGGCATTGCCCAGGGACGCATCGTTCCAGGCGCGCGCGTAACCGTCGAACGTGAGGGTGTCGGGAAGCAGGGAGAACCCGGAGCCGAACACCTGGTCGTGGTCTGCAACCGAGGTGCGGATCATCCAGTAGAAGGGAAAGAGGGAGACGAGCAGCGCACCGGCGAGGAAGATCCACCTGCCGGCCCGTAGAGCGGCGTTCATCGTTCGTCCTTTCCGGAGAGCACTTTCCGCTGCCAGAGGCCGACGGCCAGCAACGCCACGACCATCAGGAACGACAACGCCGACGCAGCATCCAGATCGAAGTACTGGAAGCCCATCCGCCACGCCATGGTCAGGATCAGCTCGGACGAATGCTGCAGGCAGCGAGCCAGCTACACCGATCTCGATTGGTGGGTGCTACCGGATCCGAGCATTCTCGCGGCGGCAGGGAGCGGCGATCACCTCGAGGATCTCGTAGACCTGTCGAGTCCTTTCGGCCTGCTTGTAGTCGGAGGCAGATGATCTACTGGATCCATGACGGTGTGGAATTCCTCGGCGAGTACGGCAGACGCATTGTTGACAGGCCCCCGTGGCCGCAGGTTGTTGTTGGAATTTGCGCGGGCAGCCGACAGCGCCGTCCAAGAGAACTACACCGAAAGCTCTTTCAGCTCCGTCATCTTCTACGCCGCACACGCCCTGGACCCCAACCCGGGTGTCCTCTTCGGACCCGGCGCCGGCGAACCGCTGCCCAAGATCTCACCGGACGAGGTCGCCCGCCGGCTCGCGACGGTGCCGCTTCCCGAGGCGACCGAAGCTGCCTTGCGGTCGGCGCTCGGGATGGCGGTGGACATGGCCCGCTACTGGCAGGAACCCGACGGTGAGGATGTCCTCGCCGCCACAGCTCCCATGCGACGAGAATTGCGACGCGTCGCCGACCACATCGCACAGTCTGCTCACGTCGACTGGTGGTCGACCGAGGTCGCTCGCGACGACCAATGGTTGGTGGGCTGGGCCGACACTGCTGAAACCACGCCGCAGGAGCCCCGCGAACAAGCGCCGCTCACCGAGCGCTTGGCGAAGTGGCGCGACCGCGTCGTCGAGCAGGAAGCCAAAGCCGAACGTGATCGCCCGCGAGACCCGAAGGCGAACTACTCGGGTGAGTGGTGGTCCTTTCCGTGGGAGGCGCGCTGTTCGGTGCGGTCGCTCGACGATGGATTGCCGTCGGGCGTCCTGTTCGTCGAAGACAGTATGGGCTGGAAGCAGGCCTTCGCTCGGCGTATGCCAGTGCCCGCGTCCATTGAGGTGTTCGAGATCGACGGCGCCGACGCCTGGGCTGATCTGTGCCGTCGATACCCGCTCGAGATGACGGCGCAGAAACGTCACGACTGGTACCAGACCACCGGTCGAGACGGACGCTGGGTGATGCCGGACTGGAGTGGCGTCGCCGAAGCATACGAGTGAACCAGGGTGTTGTCGAGGTCGACGTAGAGGATCTTTCGGCGATCAGTCACATCGTGACATACCTGCGGCATCGTAAAGCGGTGTGTGGTGCGCTGATGTTCTGCGTGTCAGCATGAGTTGAGCGCACTGGTTCACAGCAACCCCACCCGAAAGAGGAGATAGGGCTCAGCCCAACGATGGACACTCCTGCACCCTGCACTTCGCCTCCACCTCCGGACCCTATAGGTGCGCTGCCGCGCAACTGAACCTGAGAAGGGAACCTATGAGTACGCATTCACTGGCCGAGATCTATCACCGCTACCTCGAATGCCTCAACGAGCGGCGATGGGAGTCTCTTGGTGAGTTCGTGTCCGACGACGCGACACGCAACGGCAAGCCGATGGGGCTCAGCGGATACCGCGAAATGTTGGAGGCAGACATCGCGGCACTACCTGATCTGGAATGCGTCGCCGAAATGGTGGTGATCCAGGATGACCTCGTGGCCAGTCGGCTGAAGTTCCGGTGCACCCCGCGGCGGACTTTCCTGGGCTTCGAACCGATCGGAACACCGATCTCCTTCGCCGAGCACGTCTTCTACCGGTTCCGTGACAAGAAGATCGCCCAAGTGTGGTCGGTAATCGACACCGAAGCCATCGCTGCACGGATGGCGCGCTGAACGCGCAGTGGAGCGAAGTGGTCTGGTCCGGTGGGCGGTTGCCGGCGACCTCACCCGAGCTGTGATCGCAGCGGTGTTGTCGACCGAGAGCGGGCACGTGTCGATACCGCAGCGAAATTTAGGACCGTAACTCTCCTACATCCGCGACACACTCGAGTCATGAGCGAAACCACTCGACCGCCGAACAGCAAGAGCAGACCGACATCACCGACTATAACGACCCGGACGCGCCGTGGAACCAGGCCTGGGACGAGCAGGGCAGCATCGCCAACTGGAACGACGATGTGATCAAGGAGTTCCGGGAGAACTCGGGCACGGTGGGCGGCGCGTACGCGGGCGGCGACCTCATCCTCCTCACCACCACGGGAGCCAAGAGCGGCGAACAGCACACGACTCCGCTGGGGCCTCTGTACCGCGACGACACCTTGTACGTGAGCTCGTTCATCGAAGACAAGTACCCGGCCTGGTGGTACAACATCAAGGCGAATCCGCAGGTCACTGTCGAGCTCCGGGACAAGACCTACCGGGCGACCGGCGAGGTGCTCGAGGGTGCGGATTACGACGAGTTCGCGACGTGGGTCCTGGCCAACAATCCTCTGCTGGCGGATTTCCAGTCCAAGATAGATCGGCCCATGCCGCTGGTCGTGCTGACCCTCAACGGCGAGGTCTGAGCGCTCGAATGCGCCGTTCGAACGGCTACGCGGCGACGGGTACGCGACAGCTGCACCTCACAGCCCGCCCGTGGTCGTCATCAGGCAACCACCCGTACTCGTCGCACTTCCCGCACTTGTCCGGCGGGATCCGGGGTGCAGCGAGGCCCTGCCAGAGCGGGATCCACGCCTGCGCGAACCGCATTGGGTCGCTGGCGCGATGCACCGACTTCGCCGTCGCGGCCAACTTCGACACTCCATGAGTTTCGATCAGTTCGTGGATCGCGGCTGCCGCCTCCGGTTTGAGATACGCGAAAGTTGCTGTCAATCCAGCATGGCTACATGCTGCCGCGAGTCCTGCGATGTCCGGGCTGAGAGGAACGTTCAAAGCCCGTGACGTGCGGTTGGTTTCAGTCCTTGGTATATCAGTACTTGTAAGAGCGCCTGGCTCGCCGTCGTCCGCGTCGCCGCGGGTCGGTTTATCAGGCCCCGGGCACGCGACGACCGGCTCTTCGTAGATCGTCTGCACTGTCATCCACTGGCCGAGCTCGTTCTGGAACTTCTCGCGCACGAGGTAGCCGAGGTCGGCGAGCTCGCACAGTGCGGAGCGGATGGCGTCGCGACCTTCTTTCGGAGATTGCCCGGCTATCGACTCCGATCGGGTGCGTCAGTCGTCGGGCTTCGACAGGAGCCAGATCAGCACGCCGCGCGCCCCTCGGTCGGGGTGACGACGGCGACGATCGTCCCACCGAACGTCTCGTCGAGCCGGCTGACGATTGCCACGTCGAGGACGTCGGGATGACCGGCGAGCGCGTTCTCCACCTCGACGGAGTGGTGCCCGCGGCCATCGAGGTGTTCGAGATCGACGGCGTCGACGCCTGGGCTGATCTGTGCCGTCGATACCCGCTCGAGGTGACGGCGCAGAAACGTCATGACTGGTACCAGACCACCGGTCGCGACGGACGCTGGGTGATGCCCGACTGGAGTCGCGTCGCCGACGCGTACGGGGGAGTGCACCTCACGGTGGCGGGATATCTCGCCCCGACGGAGACGTCGTCGAGTGGATACTCGACGACAACCGGGAACACTGGCTTCGGAAGGTCGCTCCTACCTCCTGATTCCGTCGAATCGTCCCAACGGTAGGGAATCCATATGCAGTCACTCGGAGCGATTTCGTCATTCGGTCGGATCGATGGCAATGAAATCTCTGCCGTCAACCAGAGGTAATGAACCGCCGGTGAGGCGCACACTCGTCTTATTGCCACGACACTCGACCGAAGGCAACATTTCGAAAATCAGCCCACTTCCGCAAGGACGAAGCTATGACCGCAATCAGCGACCCCCACAGCCCCGCTCCGGTATCACTCGCCGACCACCCCTTTCTGACCGGTGTCTACGCACCTCAACGCTCCGAAGTCGACGTCGATGATCTCCACGTCACCGGTGAACTGCCGTCGGATCTCAGCGGCAGCTATCTGCGCAACGGCCCGAACCCTCGATTCGACCCGATCGGCTCGTTCGTCTACCCACTCGACGGCGATGGCATGGTGCACCGCATCAGCTTCGACCACGGGCACGCGTCCTACAGCAACCGGTTCGTCCGCACACCCATGGTCGTGGCGGAGGAGGCAGCGGGACGCGCCCTGTGGTCGGGGATCACCGACGGGTACACGCCGCCGGCCGAGGTCGTCGGCGACGACCTGGCAGGTACCGTCCGTCAGCTACCCGACATCAACATCGTTCACCATGCGGGCCGTCTCATGGCCATGGCCGAAGGGGACAAGCCGTACCGCCTCGACCCGGCCGATCTGCGCACACTGGGCGAGGAGGACTGCTCCGGCGCAATGCGCGTGGGAAGCACGGCCCACCCGAAGGTCGACCCGCATACGGGGGAGATGGTGTTGTTCAACTACGCCCTCGAAGCGCCGTATCTCACCTGGTCGGTGGTGGGCGTAGAAGGGCAGGCCGTGCGTGAACCGACGGCGGTAGACGGGCTCGACGAGCCGGTGATGATCCACGACATGGCGCTCACCGAACGCTACGTCGTCCTGTTCATATGCCCCTTGATCTTCGACCTCGCCGCAGCGATGACCGGTGGGTCGCTGCTGTCCTGGCGTCCCGATAACGGCACCCGTATAGCGTTCATCCCCCGCGACGGCGGGACGGTCCGATGGATCGACACCGACGCGTTCTGGGTGTGGCATTTCGCCAACGCATTCGACAATCCCGACGGCACCGTCACGGTCGACTACGTCGAATGGACCTACCCGAACGGATTCGCCGACATTACGTCCCCCAGCACCTCTGGACTGATACGAGCGCAATGTAATCCCGCCACCGGCGCCTTCGGCCGCACATCTGTCAGCGCTCGTGCAAACCTCGAATTCCCCCGGGTCGACGATCGGCTGCTCACCCTCGACCACCGCCGGGTCGCGACCGTGGGCAAATCCGACACCGATCGGGGCGACCTCGACAGTCTCTGGTTTCACGATCTCGAATCCGGAACCGAGGTGTGCTGGACTCCGTCTGTCGCGATCGGTGAACCGATCTACATTCCCGGCCCGCACCACGACTACTGGGGCGCAATCGGCACCGATCCCGACGACATGCACTCACGCTTCTATCTGCTCGACGCGGACAGCCCGGCAGACGGGCCCCTGGCCACGATCGAGCTGCCTATTCGCGTACCGGCCGGGCTCCACGGCTTCTGGGATCCGACGGCACGCTGATCACCGTCACGCATCGGCTTGCGACGCGATCATGCTCGGTGTGCGGCTGCTTCCGCCAATGAGCATCGGTGATCTTGTTCCGCATCGCATCATTGCTTAGCGGAGTCTCGGGCTGGGAATTTGTCCGCACGTCGGGGCAGCACCCGGCCCGGTCCTTCGTCACCTCTCCCGACGATGGACGGCACTCCACCCGATCCCCGGGCGGGAGTCGTGTCCGAGACAGGCTTCTCGCCATGCACCCAGTCAGCTTCTCCGCCAAGCCGATACGACCGTTCGCCGCAGCCGCATTCGCCGCGTTCCTACTCTGCGCCGGAACGGTAGTGGGTGTGGGTACCGCGACCGCACAGCCCACGGCCCCGATGGTGGTTCCGTTGCCGTCGGCCGACCCCTTCTACACGTGGGACGGCCCCCTCGACGACGTCGCACCGGGCGCGGTGCTGAACACCCGGACGATGCCCTTCGGATTCCACGATCAGGCCACACCCATCACGAGCACACAGGTGCTGTACCGGACCACCGACCAGTTCGACCGCCCGACCACGACGGTCGCGACCATCCTGCGTCCGTTCGTACCCGGCCCGGCCAAAATGATCTCGTATCACATGGCGTACGACGCGCTCGGCTCCGAATGCGATCCGTCGTACACGCTCACCGGGAACGGCACCTACAGTCAGGCGGGCACGTTCGAGCAGGGCGTGATCACCGGCTACCTGGCTTCGGGATTCACCGTCGTCGTTCCGGACTACGAGGGCCCCGACCTCGAGTGGACCATCGGACGCCAGTCGGCCTACGCAGCGCTGGACGGGGTTCGTGCCGCGGAGTCGGTGCTGGGACTTCCCGCGTCGACACCGGTGGGGTTGGCCGGCTACTCCGGCGGCTCGGTGCCCACTCAGTGGGGTGCGGAGGTCGCGCCGGCGTACGCACCCGAACTGAACATCGTCGGCGCTGCGGCGGGTGGCCTGCCCGTGAACCTGGCTCACAATCTGCCCTACGTCCGCGGCAGCACGGACTGGGCCGGTGTCATCCCGGCGCTGATCGTCGCCTACCAGCGCACGTACGGTCTCGACACCGCCGCCTTCCTCAACCCTCACGGGCGGCAGATCGTGGACACGGTCAGCTCCCAGTGCATCAATGCGTTCGCCTCCCACTACCCGGGGCTGACCGACACCGAGATGCTCCGAGCCCCCTACACGTCGCTGCTCGAGATCCCCGGCGTCATCCGCGCCATCAACGACAACATCATGGGTACGGCGGGTACTCCGCGGGTGCCGATGCTGTTGGCGGTCGGAGACGTCGACGGTACGGGTGATTCGGTGATGATCACCGGCGACGTCGAAGGGTTGGCGCACGACTACTGCGAGCGTGGTGTTGCCGTCACCTATGCGCAGTACGACCGCCTTTCACACAGCGAGGCGTTCCTGCCGTTCCAGGCGCAGGCGGCGCAGTTCTTCACCGACCGCTTCGCCGGCGCGGCCCCCGCAGACAACTGCGCCGTGGTCGGGCTCGGAAATGACCTCGCGGCCACCCCGGTTCCCTGACCGCCGCGTGGATGTTCGGCGGTCGACACCCCGCGAGTACTGGGACATACACACGCGCCACGGGTGCCACTTGTAGTTCTGGTGAGTCGAGGTCGATTCCGTCTGGTGCGGTCCAGCGGTGCGACATGATCCTTGCGTCGGATTCGAGTGCGGCGAAGCGATCGGGCTCCGGCGGGGGTGGTGGAGTCGCGGCCGGTGAGCACGCTGAGATGACGGCGGCGAGTGTCGCGGTGGTGAGGAGTCGGATGGGAAGTCGGCTCGAATGCTCCACCGCGCGGGCCATTTCGGATGTGTCCGCGCTCTTATTCATCGTCGCCGACGAGGATCGGCCAGCCGGGGTAGAACGGTTCGACGACGGGAGCTGCGGTGAGCTGTTCCGTTAATGGGGTGTCTCGGTTGTATCCGGGCATGCCTGATGCGCAGATGCGCCAGGGGGCGTCATCGTCCATTCGCTTGTCGGTGAAGCGTTCGACTTCCCATCCGTCGAAGATGTTCCAGGTGGGATATGGCAGTCGATGCTCATGATCGAGGGTGGGCAGCGGTCCGCGGACGTCCTCAGCCTGTATCCGAAGGGAGACGGCGAGCCGCCGCTCCAGACGTGTCCAGCCAGTATCGGTGGGCATGGCGGTCTGCATATAGACATCACAGACATGGATTTCGGTGGCAGGTCGGCCTAGGTGGCTAGTGGATTCTATTTGAAGGATGTGGTGGTCGATTGTGCCGGTTCGTGTTGTGGGTGGTGACTTTTGGACCTGGGCGACGTCGTTGTATCCGGGGTAGAGGGTGTCGGTGTTGGCGGTGCGGTCGTAGTTGTTCTCGCTCTCGATATATCCGCGGGCCACCTGCACTTCCGGTGAGCCGAAGTCGGTGCCGTCTGGTGCGGTCCAGCGGTGCGACATGATCTTCGCGTCGGATTCGAGTGCGGCGAAGCGGTCGGGCTCAGGCGTGGGTGGTGGAGTCGCTGCCGGTGCGCACGCCGAGATGCCGGCGGCGAGCGTTGCGGTAGCGAGAATCCGGACATACGTGTGGGTCGAAAGAGTTTCTGCGGGAGTCGTTCCGGAGGTGATCATGCTTCTACTCGCCATCGTCGACGACAGTAGGCCACCCGGGATAGAACGGTTCGACGACGGGAGCTGCGGCGAGTTGCTCTGTTATAGGGGTGTCGCGGTTGTATCCCGGCATCCTTGTTCTGCAGATGCGCCACGGATCGCTCTCGCCTATCCGTTTGTCTGTGAATCGTTCGACTTCCCAGCCGTCGAAGATGTTCCAGGTGGGATACGGCAGGCGATGCTCGTAGTCGAGAATAGGGTGAGTTTCAGTCGCCTGATCAGTCTGCTGGATCCGGAGGGATGAGGAGAAACGCGTTTCCATGCGTATCCAGGCGGTGGCGGTCGGCATGGCGGTTCGCATGTAGACGTCGCAGACGTGAATTTCTGTGGCGGGTCGGCCTAAGTGGCTAGTGGATTCTATTTGAAGGATGTGGTGGTCGATAGTGCCGATTCGTGGTGTCGGTGGTGATTTCTGGACATGATCGACGTCGTTAAAGCCTGGGTAGAGGGTGTCTGGGTCGGCGGTGCGGTCGTAGTTGTTTTCGCTCTCGATGTAGCCGCGGGCCACTTGTAGTTCTGGTGAGTCGAGGTCGATGCCGTCTGGTGCGGTCCAGCGGTGCGACATGACTTGTGCGTCGGATTCGAGTGCGGCGAAACGGTCGGGCTCCGGCGGTGGAGCCGCTGCCGGTGCGCACGCCGAGATGACGGCGGCGAGTGTCGCGGTGGCGAGGAGTCGGATGGGAAGTTGGCTCGAATGCTTCACCGCGCGAGCCATTCCGGATGTGTCCTCGCTCCTATTCATCGTCGCCGACGAGTGTGGGCCAGCCGGGGTAGAACGGTTCGACGATGGGAGCTGCGGCGAGCTGCTCTGTTCTAGGGGTGTCGCGGTTGTATCCCGGCATACGCGATGTGCATATGCGCCACGGGGCGTCCTCGACCATCCGTTTGTCGGTGAAGCGTTCGACTTCCCAGCCGTCAAAGGCGTTCCAGGTGGGGTACGGCAGTCGATCCTCGTAGTCGAGAGCGACTGCGGTGCCTGCTGCCGAATCGGTTTGTTGTATTCGAAGCGATGTGTCGAAGGATGTCTCCAGGCGGGTCCAGCCTGTTGTAGTGGGCTTGGCGGTCTGCATGTGGACGCTGCAGACGTGGATTTCGGTGGCGGGTCGTCCCAGATGGGTGGTGGGCTCGACTTGGAGGATATGGTGGTTGATCGTGCCGGTTCGGGGTGTAGGTGGTGACTTGTACGCGTGGGCGACGTTCTTGTAGCCGGGATAGAGAGTGGCAGGATCGGCGGTGCGGTCGTAGTTGTTTTCACTTTCGACATAGCCTCGGGCCACTTGTATTTCTGGTGAGTCGAGGTCGATTCCGTCTGGTGCGGTCCAGCGGTGCGACATGATTCTTGCGTCGGATTCGAGTGCGGCGAAGCGATCGGGCTCCGGCGGGGGTGGTGGAGTCGCTGTCGGTGCGCACGCCGAGATGACGGCGGCGAGTGTCGCGGTGATGATGAGTCGGATTGGTGTTCGCGTCGCATGTTTCACCGTAGTGGCTGTTTCGGGTGTGCCTCTCCTCCTACCCATTGTCGTCGACGAGGATCGGCCAGCCGGGGTAGAACGGTTCGACGACGGGTGCTGCAGGGAGACGTTCCTTCACCGGGGTGTCCGGGGTGATCCCCGGTATTCGCGACATACAGACTCGCCACGGGTCGTTCTCGCCCATACGCTTGTCGGTGAAGAGCTCGATCTCCCAGCCGTCGAAGACGTTCCAGGTGGGATACGGCAGCCGATGCTCGTAGTCGAGCGTGGGTGGGTCTCCTGCGGCCCGCTCGATCTGTTGGAGTCGGAGGGACATGTAGAACCGTCTTTCCAGACGGGTCCACCCGTCAGCGGTGGGCATGGCGGTCTGTGTGTGGACGTCGCAGACATGAAGTTCAGTAGTGGGTCGTCCTAGGTGGGTGGTGGGTTCGACTTGGAGGATGTGGTGGTTGATCGTCCCGGTTCGTGGCGTAGGTGGTGATTTCGGGACGTGGGTGACGTCGGTGTATCCGGGGTAGAGGGTGGACGGGTCTGAGGTGCGGTCGTAGTTGTTTTCGCTCTCGATGTAGCCTCTAGCCACTTGTATCTCTGCTGAGTCGAGATCGACGCCGTCTGGTGCGGTCCAGCGGTGCGACATGATCTTCGAGTCGGCTTCGAGCGCCGCGAAGCGGTCTGGTTCCGGCGGGGGAGGGGGAGCGGCCTGCGGTGTGCACGCTGAGATGACGGCGCCAAGTGTTGCAATGAGGATGAGCCGGACGATTGCGTGGTTATGCTGAAGCTTCATCGTGGGATAGCTGTCTCCCTGTTCGTGGGTGCGACACTTCCGTACGCGTCGATGTAGTACTCGCGGAACGTTGAGAAGTCGATCCCGTACGTCTCTAAGGCTCTGTCTGCAGCGCCGGTAATGGCGTCCAGCGGCGGATTGCCGCTCGGGTAGGTGAGGGTGCCGTCGGATCCGAGGAGATTCAGATCGCCAAGGTTCGTGACGATTTCAGGATCCCGCGGCAAGCCGTACCGTCCGACTGCATTCTCCAGCAGGTTGTACGCGTTCGGCGCGCTGTATCGACTGAAGTCTCCGGTGAACGGGGTTGCTTCGGGGTCTTCGAATGCGGGCACGAACGTGTCTCGGATGGAGGTGCTGTTGACGTCCATCATCAATCCGACTGTGCCGCTGAGGCGAGGATCGAGTGCGACAAGATTCCGGATGACCGTGTAGTTCGTATTGAACGTGTCTTCCCGGCGTTGCTGCACGAACTCGTCGATCTGAGCTCGATCGTCGAACATTTCTCTTCCGGCGTTGTAGATCCCGGTGTCGAGCAGCGCTTGGAGACGACCCGCGTTGGACGCACCGAGGTACGAGGGGCCTTCGACGAAATCGTCTGCGTAGTACCGACCGAATGCAGTAGCTGCGCTTCCGAATGTGGCACTGGATTCCTGGTCCGTCGCCATGAGGGTGAAGATGCGTCGCGCGGCTTCGTTGAAATTGGGCGATTCGAGGCTGTCTTGTTTCCAATCACCCACGTTATCCGCCCTGACAAGCTCGGGGATGTACCCGTGCAACCCATCGGCGAATGCTCGCACCAGTCCGGGATTCACCTCACCGATGTTGGAGGTGTTCTCGCCGTGGACGTCCATCAAACGGTCGAAGTTCTCTTCGTGCGCAAGATACTGAGACAGATCGAGTGCAGCACGCTCCGCCCGGTCGACACGTGCGGGGTCGCCGGCAGCGTGGGCGTCGCCCATCTCGGGGGTCATCCAATTGGTGAGGCGTCCTGCAGATTCGCCGCCGTCGTCCCAGTCATGAGTGAACAGTGGTGTGAGGATGTCGTCGCGTTGAATGTCGGGGCGGCCGTCTCCGTCCAGGTCTCCTGCAAGCACGCGGGCACTGACGTCGTGGTTGCTGGCAGCGACGTCGAGCATCGATTCGCCGGCATGACCGACCGTGATGGGGATGGTGTCGTACGGCCCGGTGCCGGATCCGGTCGAATCGATCACGGATACTTGCGATGCGGCAGATTCGACGAGCTTCGTGCCGAGTTCGGCGCCGGGAGTGCCGCTCCCGGTTCCGACGAACTCCCAGAATTCGCGTCCGCGGATCACCGAGTCGATGTACGCGGCGTCCCCCGGATTGGCGAGTGCGTTGCGGTGCGCCGTGGCTGCGGCCCCCGGCTCGGACTCGAGCTCGCTCCGGACGTCGGGCGGCAGGGTGTCCATGAATGCGGACAAGGTGGGCGGGACCTGGTAGCCGTCGAGCTGGGCCGAGCCCGGACGCGCTTCGACGAGGTCGCGGGCGTCGAGTGCTGAGGTGCTGCCGTCGGCAAGGAGTTGCTGCTGCAACTCCATGACGCCATCCGCTCCGGCTTCGCCGTACAGGTTCTCGAGGTAGCCGAACGCGCCCGCTGGGAGAGCCGTGACGACCTTGCCGTTCGCAAGCTCCTCGAGAGACTGCGGGTCAAGACCTGCTGCGGCAAGGTTCGTGGTGAACCGTGCCAGATCTTCGGACGTGACCGTGCCATCGGTGAGCATGGCCCAGTCGTGGGCGGCTTCGTCGGGGGAGAAGGCTGCTGGTGCTGGTGTGACGTCGACGAGGTTCGAGATGATGCCGGTGATGCGGCGGGCATGGTCGTCGTCCACCTCGCCGACCACCCGCAGTGCGTCCTGAATCATGCCCCAGTGCGCGGCGGCGTCGGGTTCTCCCTCATAGACCCCGGTGAAGTCAGGCCCGGCGGTGACGCCTCCGTCACTGACGGTGAAGCCGGCTCGTTCGGCGGCGGCGATTCTGTCGAGAGCCACGCGTGCTGCGTGTGCGAGATCTTCGTCGGCTCTTCTGGTAGCGGAGGCGATTTCGCGTAATTCGTAGGAGATGGTGGTGTCGGACTTGCGTTCGCGGTCGAGGTGACCTGCTGCGGCGTCGGCAGCGATACCTGTCCACGCGGACCAGAGGTCGTTGGTGGATGCGTGGATCGAGTCGCGGGCGTCCTCGAGTCGGGTGGCGACCGACTCGGTCGAGGTCACCTGCTCGGACAGTGAAGACCAATTCCATTGACGTACATCGGATACCGAGGGAATCATGCGGACACTGCCCTCGCGAGCTCATCCCTGAAGTATTCCTCGGTGTGCGAGTAGTCCTCGCACACGCGGTTCATGGTGTCGTGCAGTGCCCATGCTCGATCGGCGAGGATCAACAGGGCGCGGCGCGTTGCTGCCTCGGCGTCGCCGAGCGCGGCGGCGACGGACGACGCCTGCAGGAATCCGCTTGTCGAATGAGTCTTCATCTGTGAGGTGTCGATCTCGCAGAGCTCTTCGGCGTGCAGATCGAAGTGGCGTGACACCGACCGGATTTGTGGCAGGTCGGCTTCGAGCGTGTTGGTCATCCCCATGATCCCCCATCGATCGGTCCCCTTGTCCGATCCGCCACAGACTAGCGTCTCGGGTGGTGTCCGCCAATTCCGCGGTGAGTGGTCGCCGTGTCGGCACCCTTCGCTAGGGTTCGCAACCGACTTGACTGTGCAGTGAGGGGGAGCGGTGGACACGGAATATCGTCGGCAGGGCGACGTCATCGAGTTCTGGCGAGCGGTGGAGTTGTTCAGCCCCCAGCAGGTACCGAAGGTCGACAAATTCGACACTCTGTCGCGTGTGGAGAAGGCGACGCTTCACGATCGGGCCTGCCCGGAAAGCAATCGTCCCGCGGGCATCCTCAGGTGAGGCAACAGGCCAAGAATGCGAGATCGGAACGACGGAGGGCTCCACTATCGAGAAATGCCGAGATCGATGGCGGTAAGTCCGGCTTGGGTGCGGCTGTGCACGCCGAGCTTGGTGTAGAGATGTTCGACGTGGTTGCGAGTTGTTTTCAGCGTGATGGTCAGCTCGGTCGCGATCTGACGGTTCGAGCGTCCCAGGGCGAGGAGCCTCAACACCTCCACCTCGCGACCGGTCAACCCTGCGGGCCAGGGAGCCCGCCGCTTGGTGCGGTGTCCGGCCGCGGCCAGTACTGCCTCGACTGCTTCTGTGTCGAACCGTCCGGCCTCAGCGTCGCGTCGCATCCGAGCGGCTGCCTCCTCGGCGGTGAGTGCGTGCCGATGGGGACGTGGTTCGCGTAGTCGCTGATACGTCTCCGCCGCCGCGAGTATCCGTGCAGTCGTGTTCAGATCGGCAGCCCGGATTCCGGCGGGATACCCGGAGCCGTCGAGCCGTTCACGATGTGTCGTGGCAAGCGCCACCACGGATTCCAGCCCGCTGACGCGGCTGAGTATCCGCCCTGTCAGGTACGGATACAACCGGACTCTCTCCCATTCCGCTGTGGTGAGGGGGCTGGGCTTTTCCCAGATCTGGTTGGGCACACCCATTCTTCCCAGACCGTGCACCAGCCCGGCGCGGTAGAGGAGTTCGGACTCCGCGGCCGGCAGGCCTTGTCGCAGCCCAGCGGCTGCCGCCAGATCCGCAACGCTCCGCGAATGTCCCAGCATGAAAGGGCATTTGAGGTCGACGAAATCCGCCATCGCCCGCAGCAGCTCGTCGAGTTCACGGCGGTCCAGAGTGCGGGCGCGATCCGGTGCCTGGGACAGAGCAGCCGACCACGCATCCTGCTCGAGCACACCCGCGGTGATCTCGGCTGCGGCCTCGTCGAACGCCTGCACCACGCGCGGACAAAATTGAGTGCCACTTCGTGTATGCGCCACCGCGACAGCACGTGCTGGTCCGCCGGTGCGCAGGTGAACCTCGGCGATGTCGGCCAGATGCACGATGTGCATCTCCACCGGGATTGCGTCCCCGCGCACACCGGCCGGCAGACCTGCGCCATCCCACCGCTCGAACGTGAAGGCCAGCATCGCGCTGACCTTGGGATCCAGGCCGACGCGGTCGGAGAGGACACTCGCGGACGCGCAATGCGATCGGATGAGCTCGGACATCTGACGGCGCGCTGTGAACAAGAATGCGGCGGCACGGAGGCTGCGTTCGGCGTGGGGCAGTCCGCGTCCGACGTGGTTCATCAGTAGACGCAGGAACGGTAGTCCCGTCATGTCCACTGTGTAGGTGTCGGCGCGGAAGGCGATGTCGTCGCCGAAGAGCCTCGTCAACTCGTGTGAGTCCGCATGGCATCCGATCCACGAGACCAGATTCGCGTAGAACACGACTGCCCGCTGCTCGGCGCTCAGTCCCATCCGCTCCGCGATGCGGGTAGCGATCAGGGCGGAACGCAGCATGTGCTCCATCGGCTGGCCGAGACCGAGATCGATCGCGAGTGACAAGGCAGCAATCAGTTCGGCTCGACGTGGACCGTCACCCTCGGAGGCCATGCGATCAGTGTCCTCCGCGGGTTGCGGGTTGCGAAAGATGAGGCAGTCGCCCCATGACGATGCGGCGCTCGCGGAGCACGATCGAAGTACTCGAACTCGAAGTAATCGAACTCTGGAAGGACGATCATGACTATCACTCCGTGTGCAGCCGCAGAGCGGCCCTGTGAATTGCCGAGTGTCTCCGGTGAGCGATTCGCCGGCTACGCGGTGATGGGTGCTCCGTTCACGAGCGGCCATTACCTCGCACTGCGCAAATTCCCCACCAACTCGGTCGGCGCCGGATATACGGCCGTATGGCACCGCGACCCTGCCGGGGCGTGGACCGTGTACAGCGATGTCCCACCCGAAGTGAGTTGCGCCCGGTATCTCGGCCGCGCACTGAGCAGGACCGAGGAGACCGACGTCCGTACCGAGTGGAGCGGTCCAGCGGAGCTGCATGTCGCAGTTGGCTGCGAGCTCGAGTGGGATCTTCGGATGACCACCTCACCGACGACGACGGCAATGAACGTGGCAGGCAAGCTCATGCCGGATCCTCTGTGGCACAGCCCCGCGGTACTGAAGGCGATGGGACGTGTCGCGGGACCGGTGCTGGGCGCCGGTCGTGTTCGGCTCGATGGACATGTTCCGAACGGCCAATGGTTCCGAGCCAACCCGCGACTGTTGTGGGCGGTGCACACCGTGCGAGCTGTGGTCGGTGGGGTCGAGCTCGGCCCCGATGGTGCGTTTTCCGAACAGGCTCGGTTCGGCGACTTCTGGCTGCCGCAGCGGGCATTGTTTGCCACAGTTCAGGCGTGGTTCGAACCGTTCGACGCACAACGCCATTCCTCGGCACGCCCATCCGCGGCGCATGCACAGCACGAATGATTCATGGCGAGCATGAGTTCTTGGTCGTGTCCGTGCCCTAGACGTGAGGCTCTGCCCTCCCGCTCGAAATGTCCTGGTCTGCAGCATGATCACCCCGCGCGACACGTGGTGTCCTGTTCGGGCATCACGCCCTCGACGAGGTAATCGGTGATGGTTTCCTGGGCGCAAGGGTTGTTGCCGAGGGCGTAGACACCGTGTCCGCTTCCGTCGACGGTCAGCAGCCGGGAGCGTTCGCCGAATTTCTCGTCGAGCAGTTCGCCGCCGCGCAGCGGCGTGACGGGGTCGCGTCGGTTCTGTGCGATCAGGATGTTTGTCGGGCCCTCATTGTCGATCGCCACGGGCGGCTCGGCAGGCGTGTACTGCCAGAACGCGCACGGCATGATGTTCGCAGTCGCAGCGCCGAAGAGGGGATAGGTCTCTCGGTCTTCGTCCACAGCTCGTCGGTAGGTGTCGACATCGCTGGGCCATTCGACGTCGTTGCACGTGACCGCGAGGAATACCGACCAGCTGTTGTCTGCCGGCGACGGCCCATTGCCTGTCTCGGCTGCGGCTGTTGTCGCCTCGGTGGGGTTCAGAAAGTACTGCCAGTTCTGTGCCGCTGTCTCGTAGGAGGCCGGGTTGTACAGCGTCACGAAGGTGGCCAGTCGGAACGCGCGGCCGTTGACCCCGTCCACCGGAGCACGGTCGAGGCGCTCGGCGATGGTGAAGTAGGTTTCGCGCACCTGCTGCGCCGTCTCGCCAAGACCGTATAGATCATTCTGTGTGGCAGCCCATTCCGCGAAGTCGGGGAACGTTTCCTCCATACCTCGTGCGTATCTGCGCATTCCGTCATGATCGAGATGGGTGTCGCCGATGTTGCTGTCGAGCACGACCCGATCCGAACTCTCCGGGAACATCGAGGCGTACGCGGCGCCGAGTGCGGAGCCATAGGAGTATCCGAGGAAGCTGGCCTTCTCCTCACCGAGTGCTGCTCGGACTCGGTCGAGGTCGCGGGCGATGTTTGCTGTGCTCACGTGGCGCATTCGCCCGTCGAGGTCATTCGCTGCGCATCGTTCGGCGACTTCCTCCGCGGTGGCCGCCTGCTCGGCGAATGCTGTTTCGTCGAAGGCATACGGCGGGACCGCGCCGTAATACTGCAGGTCGTCGGTGAATCCGCAACTCACGGGCGAGGAGTGCCCGACTCCGCGGGTGTCCACGCCGATCAGGTCGTAGCTGTCCAGGACCTCTGGTGATATTCCCTGCGATACAAGGAAGTTGGGTTGGTCCAGCCCGGTTCCGCCCGGACCGCCCGGGTTCAGCAACAACACACCTCGTCGTGCGTCGGGGTTCTTCGATGGCAGCCGGGAGATCGTGAGGTCGATGTGTGTGCCGTCGGGGTTACCGTAGTCCAGTGGCACGGGCACAGTGGCGCACTGTAATTCCGGTGGGCCGTCTTCGGGATTTTCGACGCCGTCGGGGCATGGGTTCCACTGCAGATCGGTCGACATCGGCTCTGCGCCGACTTGGGCAGGTGTCTGTGAACAGCCGACGACGACTGAACCTGCCAGCGCTACGGCCAGGATCGTGGTGTGGGGTTTCATGTGGTTCCTTCCGGGGTGAAGCCGCCGACGGACCTGGTTTGCCTACGGTGACGTTGTTTCCACTGCACCGGATCGGCGACGACCAGCACGCTGTACTATTCGCTGGATAGGGCGACAGTAGCACACTGTGCTAGCACGGTGTGTTGGTAATGGAGGTGTGGGGCGATGAAGCAACATCAGGATGGTCTCGATACGAAGGCCAGAATCATCATCGCGGCCTGCGAGATGATCGACGAGGACCCGGCGTCGACGCTGAGCGTGCGGACCGTGGCGGCACGAGCCGGGGTGAGTATGGGATCGCTGCGCCACCACTTCCCGACCCAGCGGGCACTGCGCGACGCCGTTCTCGAAACGATCTACGACGTCGTCGCGCCCGACGGCCAGATCATCCACGACAAGGCGGTGCCTGCTCGAGACCGATTGGTCCAGTGCCTGCGGCAGGTCCTGAGGGTGGACATCGGTGAACAAGCGCGACAGGCCTGGATCAAATTCTTCGACGCCTTCATCGCCGCCGAACCCACCGACGACATCCGAACCGCATACCTCGCCATGACAAGCGAAGGGGAGCGCAGGGTCGAACACTGGCTCACGATCCTCGCCAAGGAAGGCGCTCTACCCGAAGGCGACATCGCCGCGTACGCAAAGCTTTTGAACACCGTTCTCAATGGGCTGTCGATGGAGCGCGCGCTGCCCTCCGACGAGTCCATCCTTCAGCGAGAAACGGAAATCCTCTACACCGCAGTAGATTCGATCTTGCCGACGGGACTACGCGGCAAGTCGGTCACGAACGTCCAGCGATCGGGCACCTTGTAGGCCGCCGGCCGCTCGGTGGCGAACGCCCTCAGGTCGGCGCGTCGGTGCGACCTTGTCGCGATCATCCCAGCTTCCCACAACCGCGATTGCGCGAGCGGGAAGCTGGGATGATCGCGGGAGCATTCTGCCCGGCGTATTTGGAGCGAGTAGGGAAACGGGGTTTCCATCCGGGTCCCGCCGTTGTCGGTCGACGAGAATCAGTAGAGCGCGTCGAGTGGCGTGTTCGGCGGAGCCGAGCGCGGATCCGACGGATGGTCTGCGATCGCCAATCCGACGGCAAAAGCCGAGGATGGCGCAGTTCTGCCGGGTCCAAGGTAGCCTCGGGGTCACCGAGGACACTCGAATATGAGCGATCAGCCATGTCGTCCTCGGCGCGTAACCCGGCCGGAAGTCGAAAGGCCGAGAACTGGAGCGCCACCATGGCGTCGTACCCGACCGAAATGTTGAACCCGGCACGCGCAGAGGAATCAGCGCTGTCCTGCACGGCATGTCCGCACAGCATGGATTCCCATGATGCTCTCGGTGTTCGGTTTTGTGCCGTGACCTCGAGCCGAAGCCTCGACCGAAAATGCATCTGCTCTGGCGAAGCGCAGAATGTGCAGCATTACAACCGATACTGAACGAGAAATTCGGACCGGCCACCGTCGGCAGGTTCGAGAAGTGTCGCCGTGGGTAGACCGCTCTACGAGGCAGTCGTGTGCGCCTATGCATGCGCATTGCCGAAAGAGTGCACGGAGGCGCTGTGAAAATCGGATACAAACTGTTCGCGGAGGCGTACTCACCGACAGAGTTGGTGCGGCAGGCGGTGCGTGCGGAGGAGGCCGGCTTCGATTTCGTCGAGATCAGCGACCACTACCATCCGTGGCTGCACGACCAGGGACACTCCGGTTTCGCGTGGTCGATCCTGGGTTCGATTGCCGCGAAGACCTCGACGCTCGGTCTGGCCACCGGCGTCACATGTCCGTTCATTCGCTACCACCCGGCGATCATTGCGCAGGCTGCGGCAACGACGGCCTTGCTGTCCGAAGGCCGCTTCGCTCTCGGTCTGGGAAGCGGTGAGCGACTCAACGAACATGTGGTGGCACGTGGCTGGCCACCCGCCGCGACACGGACGGAAATGCTCCGCGAGTCGATCGAGGTGATCCGCTTGTTGTGGAGCGGCGGCTACCACAGCTACGACGGACGCCACATTCAGCTCGAGGACGCGCGTGTGTTCGATCTTCCCGACGCGCTTCCACCGATCGTGGTCGCGGGTTCGGGCGGGCCGGCAGTGAAGCTCGCTGCAGAGCTGGGCGACGGACTCTTCACCACAGATGCGGATCCCGATCTGGTCGAGAAGTACAAGAAGGCCGGTGGTGACGGGCCGCACTATGCCGAGGTGTCGTTGTCGTGGGCTCCGACGGAAGAAGCAGCGCTGACGTCGGCCCACACTCTGTTCCGTTTCTCTGCCACCGGATGGAAGGTTCAGGCGGAATTGCCGAATCCGGTCAACTTCGAAGCAGCGGCGTCCGTTGTTCGTGAATCGGACATAGCCGAGAGCTTCGCCTTCGGCCCCGATGTGCAACGTCATCTGGAGAAGATCCGAACCTACGCGGATGCCGGATTCGACCATCTCGCCCTTGTGAATGCCGGGCCGGACGTCGACGGTTTCTTCCGGTTCTATGCGGATGAGCTCGCACCGGTGCTGTCGAAGGTAATCCGCGAATGACGACCCCCCGACGGGCATAGCATTGACGTGCCGGTCGCCTCGAGGCCGGCAGTTCTCCCGGCGAGAGGATATCCGCCATGAAGGTTCTCGTGATCTTCGAATCGATGTACGGGAACACCCGTCACGTCGCGGAAGCGATTGCGCAGGGGATCGGCGAAGCTGCCGCGGTGACCACCGTCGCCGCCGCAGATGCGAAGGATGAAGATCTCACCGCGTACGACCTGGTGGTGGTCGGTGGCCCCACCCACGTGCACGGCATGAGCAGGCCCACCACCCGCCACGGCGCAGTGGAGGCGGCCGAGAAACCCGACAACCCGCTCACCCTCGAACCTGATGCAGAGAGCGACGGCGTGCGCGAATGGCTCGCTTCCCTCGGACAGGTGACCGGGAAGGCTGCCGCGTTCGATACGAGACTCGACGCCAACCCGTTGTTGACCGGCCGAGCATCGAAATCGATCGGCAAGAAGCTTCGCAAGGCCGGTTTCACTCTCGTTGCAGAGCCGGAGAGTTTCCTCGTCGACAAGCGGACAGTCCTTACACCTGGCGAGGCAGAACGTGCGAGTCAGTGGGGGCGCGCGCTCATCGACACAGATGGCGGTTGACGGTACTGCGCGATCCCGAAGCGCCACGGGTACGCCCGTGTCTGTAGTGGAATCGGTTGGAACGCAGCCGATTCAGAAGGAGATTCCGACATGCGTCCCACTGGTCTGACCGCAAACCTGAACGTCCCGAGCATCGAGGAAGCCCGCAGCTTCTACACCGACTATCTCGGGCTTTCCGTCGAGGAGATGAATCTGGGATGGGTCGCCCGGTTCACCACCCCCGACGGGCGCGCCACCGTACAACTGGTGAGCGGCGACGAGACAGCGCCCGTGGATTCCGCATTGTCCATCCACGTCGGCAACGAGGTGGAGGCCGCCTACGAGGACGCGCAACGGCGCGGGTTCGAGATCGTATATCCGCTGACGACGGAGCCGTGGGGCGTGCGGCGATTCTTCGTCCGCGCGCCGGACGGCACCGTGGTCAACATCGTGAGCCACTCGGACGACGAACAATAGCTTTCGGCGGCATCGACGCGCTGCGTCACTCGGCTGCGTCGGGACCCGCCACAGGTGACGCCCTGTACTGTCGAGCGGTTTTGATCAGACCCGCCGCCACTATGACCTGACCGACCATGAGCGACGTGGGCAAGAAGAGCAGCTCCCACCCCGTCGAGGCGAAGCCGAACGCCCACACAACGACGACAAGCGCCAGCACCACCGTCGTCACCTGGCCGATGGTCATGAGTACCGTCTCCAGCCCGTGAGTGCGCCGCCCGAGGAGACCGGCGACCCCGACGGTGGCTCCGATGAGCGAGCAGGGCAACCCGATCAGAGTCGGGAGCACCACCATGAACTCGACACTGCCCCCGACCTCGACAACTCCCGAGGCGACCAGTTGTGGAACGACGAAAAGCAGGATCGGCACCGCGCACAGCGCAGAGATCGTCGACATAACCGGGAGTAGCCGCATCGGATCAACGTACTTGGATCAGGGTAGGAGAGACGTTAATACACATGAATGTCGATCGGATGTGTCGGTGCGTGTCGTCTGAGTGCGGGCCGCACTGATCGGTAGCGATCTCATGTTGTCGGTCCGACCGTGTGTGGATTCCCGGACAGCGGGGAACCCTCCTCACGTCTGTCCTGCGACGCGACACGCACGGAGGTGCCATGCCAGCGGAAGAAACTCAGCCGAATTCTCGCGCAGCGGAACCGGAGCACACCGCGGACGGACACATCGTGGAGACGCGATCCGAAGATTACGCGCACGCCCGCAGCCTTCCTGTCGATCCGGATTGGTTCAAGACCGCGGTGTTCTACGAAGTGCTCGTCCGCGCGTTCAACGACTCGAATCACGATGGCACCGGCGACCTCCGTGGACTCACCGAAAAGCTCGACTACATCGAATGGCTCGGTGCCGACTGCATCTGGCTGCCGCCGTTCTACGACTCGCCCCTGCGCGACGGGGGTTACGACATCCGAGATTTCCGCGCGATGCTCCCAGAATTCGGCACCGTCGACGACTTCGTGACCTTCCTCGACGAGGCCCACAAGCGGGGCATTCGCGTCGTCACCGACCTCGTTATGAACCACACCTCCGACACCCACGTGTGGTTTCAGGAGTCCCGCACCGACCCCGACGGCCCGTACGGTGACTTCTACGTGTGGTCCGACTCCGATACCGGATACCAGGATGCACGCATCATCTTCGTCGACACGGAGACGTCGAACTGGACGTGGGATCCGGTTCGCAAACAGTACTTCTGGCATCGCTTCTTCTCGCACCAGCCGGATCTGAATTACGACAACCCCGAGGTGCAGGACGCGATGCTCGACGTGCTGCGGTTCTGGCTCGATCTCGGCATCGACGGATTCCGGCTCGATGCGGTGCCGTACCTGTTCGAGCGCGAGGGCACCGACTGCGAGAACCTGCCCGAGACGCACGCCTTCCTCAAGAAGTGTCGCGCGGTGATGGACGCCGAATATCCCGGCCGGGTCATGTTGGCGGAAGCGAATCAGTGGCCGACCGACGTCGTCGAGTACTTCGGCGAACCCGAGATCGGCGATGAATGCCACATGGCCTTCCATTTCCCGCTCATGCCGCGGATCTTCATGGCGGTGCGACGGCAGAACCGGTTTCCCATCTCCGAGATCCTCGCGCAGACCCCGCCGATCCCGAAGACCGCCCAGTGGGGCATCTTCCTGCGCAACCACGACGAACTCACCCTCGAGATGGTGACCGACGAGGAACGCGACTACATGTATGCCGAATACGTGACGGATCCGCGGATGCGCGCGAACATCGGGATTCGGCGGCGTCTGGCTCCGCTGCTCGAGAACGACCGCAACCAGCTGGAACTGTTCACGGCGTTGCTGCTGAGTCTGCCCGGGTCGCCGGTGCTGTACTACGGCGACGAAATCGGGATGGGAGACAACATCTGGCTCGGCGACCGCGACGCGGTGCGGACACCCATGCAGTGGACGCCCGACCGCAACGCCGGTTTCTCTCGGGCCGACCCCGCACGGCTGTACCTGCCGACGATCATGGACCAGACCTACGGTTACCAGGCGATCAACGTCGAGGCACAGCTCAATTCGTCGAACTCGTTGTTGCACTGGACGCGCCGGATGATCCAGGTTCGCAGGCAGCATCCGGCGTTCGGCAAGGCCGCGTTCACCGAACTCGGCAGCGCGAATCCGGCGGTGTTGTCGTATCTGCGGGAAATGGATTCGGGGCCGGACCGCAACTACAGCGACGTGATCCTGTGTGTGAACAACCTGTCGCGGTATCCGCAGGCCGTGGTGCTGGATCTGTCGAGATTCGTCGGGTGGATACCGGTGGAGCTCACCGGCTCGGTGCCGTTCCCGCCGATCACGGAGGAGGGCTACATGATCACACTTCCCGGACACGGGTTCTTCTGGTTCGCATTGCAGCCCGATCCGGCGAGCGACGGTGCCGGACTGCATCCGGTGAGCAGTGAGGCGGAAGCGGCGGTGCAGCCATGACCGAACAGAACGACGTGCTGTATTCGGACGCCGACCTCGAGGCTCGATTGGTGCAATGGCTGCCGCACCAGCGGTGGTTCGCCGCGAAGGGGCACACGATCACTGGGGTGAGAGTGCTGCTGCGGCAGCCGCTCGCCGAGGAACCCGGGTTCGGTGCAGATCACCTGCTGGTGGCCGTCATGTTCGACTCCACACCCGAACAGATCTACCAGGTGCCGCTCGGCTACCGAGCACATCTGCCGGAGGACTTGGCGCCGTGGACGGTGGCCGCGCCCGACGGAACGGCAGCAGATGCCGTGTTCGTCTACGACGGCCTGCGCGATCAAGAAGTCATCGGCCTGTACGCGAACAGCCTCGCACGCAGCGGAACCCGCGGTCGCGTCGAACTGCGCACCGTCCCGGGCGCAGTGATCGAGCCGGGTATGCGGGGGCGCGCACTGAGCGCGGAGCAGTCGAACACGTCCGTGGTACTCGGAGAGCAGTTGCTGCTCAAGATGTTCCGTCGCATCACCCTCGGGATCAACCCCGATGTCGAACTCCATCTTGCGCTCGCGGAGGTGGGGAGCCGGTCGGTGGCGCCGATCCGTGCATGGATCGAGGCGGACATCGACGGCGTCCGTACGACTCTCGCGATGGTCCAGGATTTCGCGGCGAACTCCGCGGACGGCTGGTCGATGGCGCTCGGAAGTGTCCGCGACCTGCTCATCGAAGGGGATCTGCGCGCCGACGAGATCGGTACGGATTTCGCGGGTGAGGCGCATCGGATGGGTGCCGCGGTCGCCGAGGTCCACGCTCATCTCCTCGAAGGTCTGGGTGCGTCGGAGCGTCCGGCGTCGGACCTGGCCGCGGGCATGGTCCGGCGGCTCGACGCCGCTGCCGCGGAAGTGGACGAACTTGCCGCGTTCGTGCCCGATGTGCAGGCGTTGTTCGAGGAGGTAGCGGCACTCGGCCCTGTGGCCGTGCAACGAGTCCACGGCGATCTGCACCTCGGTCAGGTGCTCCGCACACCGGAGCGGTGGTTGCTCATCGACTTCGAGGGTGAACCGGCGAAGCCACTCACCGAACGGCGACACCCTGACACGCCCCTGCGTGACGTGGCCGGAATGCTGCGGTCCTTCGACTATGCGGCCCACCATTCGGTGCGCGAGCGTGAACCCGAGGGGGTCGCTACCCAGCGGGAGTTCCGGGCGGGGGAGTGGGCGCAGCGCAATTCCGGCGCGTTCTGTGATGGGTATGCCGCCGCATCCGGATTCGATCCTCGGGAGTTCGGCGCTCTGCTTCGTGCGTACGAGGTGGACAAGGCGGTGTACGAGGTGGTGTACGAGGCGAGGAATCGTCCGAGTTGGTTGAGACTGCCTCTCAATGCGATTCGGCGTCTGGCTCGGCCATGAGAGCGGGACGGCGTGGGGCGGCGCACCCATATCCGACTCGGTGAAGTGTGCAATCTATATTGCGCACAACTAAACGGTGCACTACTGTTTGCATTGTGTCTGATCACTTCGCGCTCGACCAGCAGGTGTGCTTCGCGCTGTACCGGGCGTCGCGCGCCACCACCGCCGTGTACCGGCCGCATCTCGAGAGGCTGGGTGTCACCTACCCGCAGTACCTCGTGCTCCTGGCGCTCTGGGAACGCGACGCACGTGGCGTACACGACCTGTGCGACGCCCTCGACCTCGACACCGGCACCCTCTCGCCGCTGCTCAAGCGGCTCGAAACCGCCGGGCTCGTCGAACGCCGACGGCAACGCGCCGACGAACGCAGAGTCGTCGTCCACCTCACCGAGGCCGGCAACGCGCTGCGTGAGGAAGCGGAGGGCATCGCCGGCTGCGTCGCGCGCGCAAGCCGGCTCGACGCCGACGAACTGGTCGCGCTGCGAGACACGCTCCACCGACTGACCGCCGCGCTGCAGGACGCAACCGGCGGAACCTCCGACGAAAGGTAGACCCGACATGAACATCATCTACACCGCAGAAGCCCTCGCCACCGGCGAGGGACGCAACGGACACGCCCGTACCAGTGACGGAAAGCTCGACGTCGACCTGGCTATTCCCACCGAAATGGGTGGCAACGGTGAGGGCACCAACCCCGAGCAGTTGTTCGCCGCGGGATACGCCGCGTGCTTCCACTCTGCCCTGCAGATGGTCGCGCGCCAGGAGGGTGCCGATGTCAGCGACTCCGCAGTCGGCGCTCGCGTCGGCATCGGCCCGACTGATGCGGGCGGCTTCGCGCTCGCTGTGACGCTCGAGGTCACCCTGCCGAACCTGCCGCACGACAAGGCCCTCGAACTCACCGAGAAGGCCCACCAGGTCTGCCCGTATTCCAACGCGACCCGCGGCAACATCGACGTGGCACTCGAAGTGACCGACGAATAGATTTCTTGGGGGAACGAAGGTCGTGAGTGCGCCTGTTGCAGCGTCGGATTTCTCCGTTGCGTGAAGGTCCGGCGGTGCACCGCCGGACCTCCTCGCTCACCGCACACTACGGGGGGAAGTGCGCGGGAACGGGTAGTTCCTCGCTGGGGAGGCGAAGGAGGACTACAAGTGCACTATAGGGGCTCTGACGCATCTTCTCATCCGCAAGAGTCCGCGCCGGCGGATGGGGCAATCGATAAGTTGCCTGCTTCGACGCTCGGACGGTCTCGGGCAAGTGTGCGCGTCCGGGCGGTGCGATCGTCTACGGCGTCGGTGTGAGCGGGTGACGATGATGGGGACCCCCCGTGAGATCCCCACCATCGCTATTCCCTTATCGGCGGAAGCCGATATGCCCACGCCTCCCCAGCCATGAACAATACCAATCAACCGGTATCGGGATTAATGTACCTCATCCGGCCAGGTGACACAGCATTGCGACGGGAACTTCTTGTTTCGGCGCTCAAGACGTGGCGTCGCGACCCGGTGAGGTCCGGGTCGTGGTGTGGTCGTCAGGCGATGGCTCCAGTGCGGTGTGCGCCCAGATTCGGGTGCTGTCGTAGTGATGGTCGTGCCCGATCAGATCGATGTGACGCTCGGATAGTCCCCGTTCCCGACCGGTGCGCAGTGCCTGCTCGTAGGTCACGGACACCGTCGGCGAGGTGAGCAGTCCTTGCGCGGCCGCAGTGTGAACAAGTTCACGGACAGTGGCAGGCTGCGGACGAGCGACGTGGCGCACCTGTGTGCGCAGTACCGCAGGAAGCGGACGGGCCGCGATCGCCGCAGTCAGTCGGCCGACGTCGTGGTGGGAGATCACCGACTGGCGTGCGGCGCCGTCGTCGATCCAAGTTCCGAGAGTCGAGACGATGTGGGCCAGCCCGGGTAAGAACCACCGGTCACCCGGGCCGTAGACGAAGCCGGAACGCAGGACGAGCCCGCCGTGCTCACGAACCAGGTTCTCGGCGGCGAGACGACTGGTGCTCAGCGCAGTGACAGGGTTCGGTGACAGCTCACCTTCGGCGATGTTTCGGTGGGGCCCGGGCCCGTAAACCCCGATGGTGCTGAGATAGATCACGTGATCGATGCCGAGGCGAGCGGCGGCCGCCACGAGGTTCGCGGTGCCTGCGGTGTTGATCTGCTCGTACTGGTCCGGATCGGAACCTGTGTACGACGCGGCGTGCACAATCGTGTCGACGCCCACGAGTGCATCGACGAGAGCCTCGGAGTCGCGCAGATCCGCAGCCCGAGATCGCATCGATGGTCCGGTAGGTGCCGGGGGACGGCGGGATATCGCCGTGCAGAGCAGGCCGCGGCGGAGTAGCGCGTCGAGCACTGCGCGGCCGAGGAACCCGGTCGCGCCGACCACGGCGACATGCGGCGCGACCGTTGGATTCGACGCATGCTCCGCGGATGCAATCCGGTCGACTGGTACGGTCTGCGTGGGTAGGGGTGGATCGTGGGGATTTATCATAGTTCGCCTTATCGAATCAATTCGAGAGAAGGACACGGGTTTTGGCCAAGCAAGCCCGGGCGGTGGCGACCCGAGAGCAGATTGTTGTAGCGGCTGCGGCCACCTTCGATAGGTTTGGGTTCCATGGCGCCAGCCTCGGTCAGATCGTCGAAGCAAGCAGCGGTCTCACCAAAGGTGCCTTGTACTTCCACTTCAAGTCGAAGGAGGAACTCGCGCAGGCTGTGGTGGAACGGCAACATGAAATTTCCATCACTGCGGTCGAAGGTATTTCCTCGACCCGCGCCTCGGCGCTCGAACAGATCGTGATGCTCTGTCACGAGATGGGCCGACAGATCGTCGAGGACCCGATCGTGCGAGCAGGGATCCGGCTGACCCTCGAGTTCAGTGTCAGCACCGGCCTGGAGCGTCCGGGGCCGTACCAGGACTGGATCAATGCCTGTCGACGGCTCGTCGAGACCGCGATAACCGAGGGTGATCTGCTCTCTACGATAGAACCGCAGGAGTTGGCCCGATTCGTGATCTCGTCGTTCACCGGCGTGCAGATGGTCTCGAACGTGCTTGATCGGCGTGTCGATCTCGAGCAGCGAATCGACCAGATGTGGCAGTTCCTGCTCGAGGGAATCCTGACACCTACCTGTGCCGGCACGAGCGAACGGATCCGGCAAGCCCGCTGGACCCGCGAGCCGGCGTCCAACTGACACCACCTCACCCACCGGTCTTGGCCCCGACCCGCGGACGTGCGCCGGTATCAGGAGCCAGAGTCAAGGTCGCCGATGCCGTTGGCACTCCGTGCTGCTCGAGGACTACGCGCATACCGCTCGGGACGTCCTGGGCGTTCGATACGACCGCCTCGGTGGGAAGGTCGAGTTCGACGAAGCGGTGAAACTGAACGCTCAACGACACCAGTTCCGCGTCCGGACGTGCGCACTGTGCTCGTGCGGACTGACGGAGAGCCTCGAGCATCAGCATGCCCGGCAGGTGATCACTCGGGTGGTCGAACATCACCGGGTGCTCCAGATCCGGCACCACCCGCCAGCGCCCGTGCCGCTCCGTCGCGCCGACAACGACGTCGTCTTCACAGGACATCCCTACCTCTTCAGGGCCGACCAGCCTGTACTCGGGTACGCGCCCGATCGACCGCGGCCCGGTGTCTCCCCAACGACTGGCCGCGTACTCGCTGGGCGTGAGGACAACTGCGCTCCCCTTTCCGGAGCCGACCCGCCGGCCGTCGATCTCGAACACGAGTGCTGCGCTGAGCCCGGTGACCTGCGAACCGCGACGTCGTACGCCAGACACAGCGACGGTGACGGAGACCTCCGCAGCTCCTGCACCGATCTGAAGTCGTTCCAGCTCGGCCGTGATCTCGAGTGTCTGCATCACGAACGGGTTCCCGAGCGGGATCCGATAGCGGGTGTGCGCCAAGTAGATCACGCATTGACGCAACGTCTCGGCGAGCAGCATCGTGTCGTACCGTCCGGCCCGACCGCGGTAGAAGCCGTGTAATCGTGGCCATTGTGCGCCCAGCACGTATCGGTCGGGCTCCGACGCGGGGACACAATCGGTGAGGAAAACCTCCGTCACGGATTGGCGATGGACGTAGCGGCGCGGCACCGTCGACTCGAATGACAGCACCGGCTCGGGAACTGGACCTGTCGCCATACCGGGCGAACTGTTTTTTATATCCATACCGCATGTATAGCGTCTACGGAGTTCTGGGTCGTACTCCGCGACCCGCACGCGCGCGCTTCCACTGTGAACCCTGCGCGGGCGCACGACGGTGATGTTTCCCTTCCGGGTGGCGGGGAACCCGAGAAGCATGTCCGTCCTGATCGCAACCGAAAGTACTCGAGGTACTACCTCGCACGCCGCCACGGTGATCGCCGAGTCACTGGCCCAACGCGGATTCGACGTCGCGCGGGGTACCTTGTCCGATCTCGAACGCGCCGCGGATTTCGAGGCCATCGTTATCGGGAGCGACGCAGAGAGCGACGGGTTGCCCGCCGTCGCGCGAGAGGCATGCAGACGTCATGCTCCCGCTCTGACGCAACGGCTGGTCTGGCTGTTCGCCGGCGCTGCGGACGACAGCACGGCGAGCGACAACATCGACCTGTCCGAACTGGCCGCGATGGTCAAGGCACGAGATTACAAAAACTTTCCCAACACCGATAACGATCAGATTCTGTCGTGGGCGACGCTCATCGCGGATGAACTGGACGGGCACAGCTGACAGGACTCTGGAATCAGGACCTAGCCGTGCGCAGGACGCTCGCGCCGACCCAGCACCTCCACTACGACCGGGGCGGCGAGCTCCACGGCAAGGAGCAGATCGTGGAAGCGGTGCGGCCGACCCAGAGTGGAGCGGGTCGCGAGCCGGCCAACGCCTCCGAGAGCCATCAGCCCGGCGAGAATCCGCATCCGGTTCAGGTCCGGTTCGGGGCGAGCCGCGGCGTCGAGCCAACCCAATCCGTAACCGGCGAAGACGGGACCCATGAAGCGCACGTGTGAGTCCACCGTCGCATCGCCTGTCATGCCTGGCTCCCCGGACACTCCGCCGACGAGCTGGATTCCCCCGATCGCTACGCAGGTCCATCCGGTGACACGTCCTAGCGTTCTCAGGGGGGACATGAGCCAATACTGGCAGACATGACGTTCGCCTGGACCGCGTCGACGATAGGAAACATCACTGCGCTGAACATCCCCGCGTCGGTCGGCAACACGATCAGTTCCCATCCGGTCGTCGCAGACCGGACGCCGGTGCATGCTCGTTGACCACGGAAGGTATTGCTGTAACACTGACCGGCCATGGGCAGGGGCACCGCGGGGGCGGACATCGGTGGACTGAACGCGCTACGGCAACGTCTCGGCCGCTGGATCCAGGCCAAGACCCTCACGGAGCTCGATCCGGGACCGTACGACATCACGGTCCGCAAGAAACTTCACATCCCGATGGACGACGGCGTCGTGCTACTCGCCGACCTCATCACCCCGCTCGGCGATACCGATCCTCGCTTGCCCACCATCGTGATCCGCGGCCCGTACGGACGCAGTGGCCCGGTGGCGAATTCGGCCCGTGCTCTGGCCCGCGAGGGTTTTCGGGTGCTGTTCCAGAGTTGCCGTGGCACCTCTGGGTCCGAGGGTGCGTTCACGCCGCAGATCGACGAACAGCGGGACGGTATTGCCACCCATCGGTGGGTCCGCGCCCAGCCCTGGCATACCGGACCGATCGCGACCTACGGCTCCAGCTATATGGGTTTCACCCAGTGGGCAGTGGCCGCAGAACTCGAGCGCACCGACCCCGAGAGCGCCCCGGACGCGCTGTGCCTGCAGATCACCATGCCCGACTTCGGGGCCGTCACCTGGGACAACGGCGCCTTCGCCATGCGCAATGCGCTCGGCTGGACGCAGATGATGGACAGGATGATCCACCGGGAGATGCTGCCCTTGTTGCTGAGCCGGCTTCGCCCCGACGCCAAATTGCGTACGGCTTTCGATGTGCTGCCGTTGACTGCGGGGGACACCGCTGCGAATGGGAGACGGGTCGATTGGTACCAGAAGTGGGTCACCTATGAGGATCTCGCCGACGAGTACTGGACCCAACAGTCGTATGCCGCCTCGGTCCCTGAGGTCACCGCCCCGATGTATATGGTCACCGGCTGGCACGACATCTTCCTACCGTGGCAGCTGCACACCTACGCGCAGCTCGCCGCGGCAGGAAGGCCACCGCGCCTGACCGTGGGACCGTGGGGTCACTTGTCCCGTGGGATGGGTGCGCCGTCGATTCGGGAGACCGTCGAATTCCTGAAGGAACAGTTCGCCGACGGGCCCACGACCCGCGTCGCGCCGGTCCGGGCCTTCCGCACCGGCGCCGACGAGTGGCACGATCTCGCTGCCTGGCCACCCCAGGGCGTGTCGACCCGATCCCTGTTCCTTCAACCCGGCGGCGGACTCGGACCCGGCGATCCTGCGGGCGGCAGCACCACTTATGTCTACGACCCGTCCGATCCCACTCCTGCTCTCGGCGGCCCGAGTTTGGAGCCGACATCGGACCCGGTGGACAACACTGCGCACGAACGCCGCGCCGATGTCGTGGTGTTCCGTGGCGACGTGCTCGTCGAACCTCTGACCGTGGCGGGTGAACCCGTTGCCCGGATCCGGTTCCGCTCGTCGCGTCCGAGCGCCGATCTGTTCGTCCGCATCTGCGATGTGCATCCGGACGGGCGCGTCATGACCGTCTGCGACGGTATCCGCCGGGTCGGCTCCATCGGCACGAAAAATACCGATCCCGAACCGGATTCGGAAGGGTTCCGTACGGTCGAGATCCACCTGTGGCCGACGTTCCACGAGTTCGCGGTAGGCCACCGTATCGGGATCCAGATCAGCTCCGGCGCCCATCCCCGCTACGCCCGAAACCCTGGATCGGGCGAACCCGCGGCCATCGCAACCTCACTGCATCGGGCGGAGCAGGAAATCTCCCACGAGTCGGCCACACCGTCGCGTATCGACCTCCCGACGTGGCCGCTCTGATCTCACTGTCTCCGTTCGCGCGTCCTTAAGATTCTCAGGGCTGACATCAGTCCATACTGGCAGGCAACGCCGATCTGGTCACCGCGGAATCAAATCCAGGTTTCACAACTTCTGATCAGACATGACCGTGATCGTCGCGCCCGAGGGCAGGCGAAGGTCGAGCTGGGTGATCCGCGAGGGCCCGAGCAGCGCATGCGCTTCCTCGCGAAGTAACGCTTCATCGATCGGATCGACCTCATCGCGACGTGACGATGCCCGACATAGTGAGATCGGTACACGCGTCGGGATGGCGCGAACCACTATGGTCGCGGGATGCACGAACGTGTCGCCGATCGTCGCCTCTGGACCTGGGTGGTGCTGCTCGGACTGACAGGCCAACTGGCCTGGACGGTCGAGAACATGTATCTCAACCTTTTCGTCTACAACACGATCACCGACTCGCCGACGGTACTCGCCACCTTGGTCGCGACCAGCGCCGTCGCCGCGACCGTTGCGACGCTGCTCGCCGGCGCGGCGTCGGACCGAATCGGAAGGCGACGCGAGTTCATCGCGGTCGGGTACGTGCTGTGGGGCCTTTGCACCGCCGGCTTCGGGCTGGTGAGTGTCGATGCCGCCGCGTCATTGTTGCCGATGCTCGATGCGGTGACGGTCGCGGTGATCGCGATCGTCGTATTGGACTGTGTGATGAGCATTCTCGGTTCGACCGCGAACGACGCAGCCTTCAATGCGTGGGTCACCGATTCGACGGACCCTGGTAATCGCGGCCGTGTCGACGGGGTGCTCGCCACGCTGCCACTGCTGGCGATGCTGTTGGTCTTCGGTGCGCTCGACCCGCTCACCAGAGGCGGCCAGTGGATGCTGTTCTTCACGATCATCGGCGGCGCCACCGCGGTGGTCGGTGTGATCGCATGGTTCGGGCTCCGAGAGCCGCGGCGACCGAGACCGAGCGGCAGTTACCTGTCGTCGGTCATCCACGGACTTCGCCCGAGCACGGTGCGTGACAATCCGCAGTTGTACCTCGCGTTGCTGGCTTGGGCGATCCTCGGGATGAGCACCCAGGTGTTCCTGCCGTATCTGATCATCTACGTGCAGCGGTACCTCGACATAGATGGATACGCAATCGTCCTGGCGTCGGTGTTGCTCGGTGCGGCAGTGATCAGCGTGATCGGAGGCCGCGTACTGGACCGGATCGGACCATCCCGGGGCGTCCTGCCCGTCGCCGTCGTGTATGTCATCGGTCTGCTCCTGATGTTCCCTGCGCGGAGCATGCTTGCCGTCATCGGAGCGGGCATCGTGATGATGGCGGGATTCATGCTGGGGGTCGCGGCGATCTCGGCGACTGTCCGTAACCTCACTCCGCCGGAGCGGGCGGGGCAGGTGCAGGGACTTCGGATGATGTTCGCCGTCCTCGTGCCGATGGTGATCGGGCCGTTCCTCGGTGCAGCTGTGATCGCCGGTGCCGACGAGACATTCGTCGACCTCGGCGTCGTGAAGCAGGTGCCGACACCGTGGATCTTCCCGACCGCCGCGGCAGTAGTGGTCTTGATCGCCATCCCCGTCGTCCTGCTGCGAAAAGCCGGCGGTGCACACACACTCGCACAAGAATCCTTGGAGACCAGCCTGTGATCACCGAATGGGGCGAAACTCTCGATCCCGACCGCGTCCTGCCCGAATACCCACGCCCACAACTCGTGCGCGACTCGTACGTCAACCTCAACGGCCGCTGGGACTACTCCATCACCTCCGCTGCGATCACCGCGCGGCCCGGCAAGTGGGACGGGGAGATCGTGGTGCCCTTCTCTCCGGAGGCGCCGTTGTCGGGCGTGAATCGCATACTGCAGCCGGACGAAGCCCTGTGGTATCGCCGGAGTCTCACGCTGCCTGACGGTTTCATTCGTGATCGGGTGCTGCTCCATTTCGGGGCGGTCGACCAGGACTGCGAGGTGTGGATCGACGACACCCTCGTCGGTGGGCACCGCGGCGGCTATCTCCCGTTCACGCTCGATATCACCGACGCTCTTCGCGGCGAGAGTCACCAACTTGTGGTTCGGGTCCGGGACGTCACCGACACCTCGTGGCGCAGCCGAGGAAAACAGCAACTCGACCGCGGAGGGATCTGGTACACACCGCAATCCGGGATCTGGCAGACGGTGTGGCTCGAATCGGTGCCGCAGTGTTGGGTCGACCGGCTCGATCTCGTACCGCATCCCGAATCCGGCGAAGTCGAGGTCTGTGTGGCGGCCGGGGGTGTCGGTGAGGAGACCGCTGAGGTCACTGTGCGAGCCGACGATCATGACGTCGTGTCCGGCACCGTGACGGTGGGAGTGCCGACGCGGTTGCGACTGGGCGACGACGTGCGACTCTGGTCGCCGGAAGATCCGTTCCTGTACGACGTGAAGGTCACGCTCGGCACAGACCGCGTCTGCAGTTACGTCGGGATGCGTTCGTTCGGTATCGGACCCGATGCGAATGGCACTACCCGGCTGCTGCTCAACGGCAGGGCATATCTGCACGCGGGTCTGCTGGATCAGGGCTACTGGCCCGACGGCCTCTACACCGCGCCGTCCGACGACGCGCTCATCCACGACATCGTCACCGCCAAGGACCTCGGCTTCACGATGCTGCGCAAGCACATCAAGATCGAGCCACTGCGCTGGTACCACCACTGCGACCGGTTGGGCATCCTCGTCTGGCAGGACATGGTCAACGGTGGCCGCAGCTACCGGCAGGCCGTTGTCACCGCGCCCGTTGCGTTACCCATGAAGCTGGACGATTCTCGCTACACATGGTTCGGACGCCAAGACACCGACGGGCGCACCGAATTCCTCGAGGAGCTCGATGAGACTGTCGTGCTGCTGCGTTCGACGCCGAGCATCGCGGCGTGGGTGCCGTTCAACGAGGCCTGGGGACAGTTCGACGCCATCGCGGCCACCGCACGGATCAAGGAGCTCGACCCCACCCGACCCGTCGACCACGCCAGTGGCTGGCACGACCAAGGTGGCGGCGACATGGCGAGCCGCCACGTCTACTTCCGGCCCTACCGGCTGTCGCGCGCCGACGCCGCGGACGAACGCGCCGCCGTGTTGTCGGAGTACGGCGGGTACTCATACCGGGTCCCGGGGAATGTGTGGAGCGACGAGGAGTTCGGCTACCGCAAGTTCACCGACCAGTGGGCCTACGAGCGCGCGTTCCTGCGCCTGCAGCACACGCAACTCGGTCCTGCAATCGACGACGGGCTTGCTGCCTTCATCTACACCCAGCTCGCCGACGTCGAGGAAGAGACGAACGGTCTGATGACCTACGACCGTCGCGTCCTCAAGGTCGACGCAGAGGCTGTCCGTGCGTCGAACCTGCGGTTGCGTGGCCGACACGATCACGCAACCGGAGGGGTCGCGTCACCTCTCGCCGTGCGAGAACGGGAAATCACCGAACCGGTGCCCCTGACCCGGGCCGACGGACGACTGAACCCCGGCGCGGTCGGGTGGACGCGCACACCGTTGATCACCACCGACGGCATCGGCCGCGGCAGGGCGGGGAAGGGTCGCAACAAACGGTGGGAGTACTGGGCGGTGACCACGCCGACCCATGTGGTCGCGCTCGTGGTGTCGGACATAGATTACGCAGCAGTGCACGGTATTTGGCTGATCGATCGAATCAGCGGAGAGACCGTCGCGCACGACGCGATCGGTGTGGGTGGACGCACTGCCACGCTACCGGGCACCCTCGGTGCCGGCCCGGTCCGTGCGCGCACGAAGAAGGTGCGGATCGACATCGACGAGGTCGACGGCGGGACGCGTCTACAGGCGCACGGGGAGCGGGTGGAGATCGACATCCTCGCCCACCGTCCTGAAGGCCACGAGTGTCTCGGTGTGGTGGTGCCGTGGACCGATCGACTCTTCCAGTACACGGTCAAGGATGTCGCCAGGCCCGCGACCGGGACCATCCGCGTCGACGGTGTCGTCGCGGACGTGCCCGAAGGGGAGTCGTGGGCGACGCTCGATCACGGTCGTGGACGCTGGCCTTACGCGGTGCACTGGAATTGGGGTGCAGGTTCCGGTCGCACCGACGGCAAGGTGATCGGTATCCAGGTCGGCGGGAAGTGGACCGACGGAACCGGTTCGGTGGAGAACGCGCTGGTGGTCGACGGGCACCTGTCGAAGATCAGCGAGGAACTGGTGTGGACCTACGACCCGGGCGACTGGATGGCGCCGTGGCGGATCACCGGCGACACCGTCGACCTCACCTTCACCCCATTCCACCTGAAGGAGTCCGTCACCGACCTGTGGGTGTTCTCTTCCCGAACCCACCAGTGCTTCGGCCATTGGTCCGGAACGGTCGCGGATGACACCGGCGCGCGGGTGCGCGTCGAGGAGGTCGTGGGGTGGGCGGAGGATGTGCATAACCGCTGGTGATGACCCCTGTGCTGATCGTGGAACGTCGCCGGGTCGTCGCTCGAATCCTGGGCAACGATGTCGGACCCTGCGGATGAGTAACTCGAGTGCCGTTCACCATCCGGGGTAGGCCGGCAGGGTGTCGGGTGGGGTGTTGGTCGTGAGGATGAAGTATTCGTTTTCGATGGCGTTGGGCGCGTATTGGTGTCCCCATTGTCGGCAGGCGTGGGTGTGGTCGCGTCCGGAGGAGCCGTCGATATTGATGTTCCAGCCGGTGAAGACGTCGTAGGTGGGGGCTTGCCATTGTGGTTGCCCGCTGAGGTCTGCAGGTGGCGTGGCGCGAGGCTCTGGTGGCTGTATTGATGCGGCATCCGGGGACGTTCGTTCGAAGACGTACCTTGGATTGTGCTCGCCGGTCGTGACGGAGCGGTTGTACTGGCCGACGGTTCCCTCCACCGCGACGTTGGCCATCTGGCGGCAGGTGTGTGCGATGAAGCCGGTGTCGGTGGGTTCGATGCGCATGATGTGGAAGCGTCCCGTTCCGATGTGTTGTGTTGTATCGCGCGGTAATTCTTCGTACTGGTCCTTTGTCTCTTGGTCGATGGCCCGCTCGAATCCCGGGTAGCTGGCGGTGATGGGGTTAGCGAGGGCGATCGCGTCGGCCTCGATTGCGGCGCGTGCGAGGGTGGCTTCGTTGCCGAATAGATCGATGCCAGGTTCGGCGGACCAGATGATGGTGGACGTGTGCCGGTTCTCCGGCACTGTGTATGCGTGTGACGAAGCCGTTGTTGTGGGCGTCTCGGGTTCGGCAGGTTCGGCAGGTTCGTCTGGGGTGCTGCACGCTGCGACGGTCAGCGCAGCGAGCAGGACGGTCATTCTCGGTGCAGATGTCATCTGGTGTTCGGCGCGGATACTCCCTCGTTCACGAGGGAAAGGAAGCGCCGTCCTCCTTCCACAAGGTGGGCTGCGTGGAGCAACCGAATCGGGTCGAAAAACCTTGTCGGTGGGTCCGGTTACGGTACCGAGCATGGGGACCGAGGTGGTGCGTTACAACTACCGACTGCGGCCGGGCGCACTCGCCGAACGTGCCCTGATCGAGGAACGGCACCGCTGCCGATTCCTGTGGAACGAAGCAGTCCACCAATTCAAAACCGGCCGGAAACCGAACTTCACGAAACTCAGCACAATGCTGACCGAGACCCGAGGTCGCTCGTCCTGGTTGCGGGACGGCTCCCAAGTCGCACAGCAGCAGATGCTCCGCACCTACGCGCAGGCCCTGGACGCCTCGTTCACCGTCAAAGGCCGCGGTCGCCCCCGCTTCAAGGCCCGAAAAAAAACCTTGCCGTCGCTCGAATACACCCAACGAGGTTTCCGGATCCGCCACGAGCAGCTGGTGCTGCCCAAAGGTGTGACGATGCCGGTGGTGTGGTCCCGGGATCTGCCGTCGGAACCGTCGAGTGTGCGCATCACGCGTGATTCGCTCGGGCACTGGTATGCGTCGTTCGTGGTGACCCGTGCGAGGCAACCGATTCCGGTGCTCGACGACGACAGTGCTGTCGGGATCGACTGGGGCGTGACCCGGACCGCGACCGCCACCTACGAGGAGTTCGATCTGCCACATGCCGAATATCGGAAACGCTGCGCGGCGGAGTTGGCGAAATCCCAGAAACGGATGGCGCGGCGTCGGCGTGGGAAGGGGCAGGCGCCGTCGAAGGGCTACCAGCGGGCCCGCAGACAGGCCGCGAAGGTGCACACGAAAGCGGCCCGGCAGAACCGGCACGACGGACGAGCCTGGGCCAAGCGGGTCGTGGACGAGCATCAGTTGCTGGCGGTGGAGGATTTCAAGCCGAAGTTCCTCGCGAAAACGACGATGGCGCGCAAGGCTGCGGATGCGGCGATCGCGACCATGAAACGGGAACTTGTCGAACGTGGCAGGCGGGCCGGCCGGAAGGTGGTGTTGGTGCGGCCCGCGTATACGACGATGACGTGTTCGGGGTGTTTCGCGAGAGCCAAGCAACCCCTCGGACTCGGGGAACGAGTTTTCCGGTGCGATACCTGTGGGTTTTCGGGGTGTCGGGATCGGAACGCTGCCAGAGTGATTCTGGCTGTGGCGGAGCGTGGCCACACCGGTGTCGACGACGTAGGTCACTGGGATCCGCCTCCTCCGGGTGGTGGTTCGGGTGCGGTCTGAGCTGGGAGTCTCCTGTTTTCAGATAGGAGAGACGTTAAGTGCGCGTTCACCATCCCGGATATGCCGGCAGGGTGTCGGGCGGAGTGTCGGTCGTGAGAATGAAATGTTCGTTTTCGATCGCATCGGGCGCGTATTGGTGTCCCCATTGTCGGCAGGCCTGTGTGTGGTCGCGTCCGGAGGAGCCGTCGATGTTGATGTTCCAGCCGGCGAAGACGTCGTAGGTGGGGGCTTGCCATTGTGGCTGCCCAGTGCTGTCGATAGGTGGGGTAGAGGTGGGTTCGGTGGGTGAGGTCGCTGCTAGTGATGCGTCGTCGGTGGGGGTTCGTTCGAACACGAATTTCAAGTTGGAGTGACCTGTTGTTACGGTGCGGCTGTAGCGGGCGTCGATGTTCTTCACTGCGATGTTGGATGTTTGGTAGCAGGTGTGTGCGATGAAGCCGGTGTCGGTGGGTTCGATGCGCATGATGTGGAAGTAGCCGGTGCCGACCTCGATGTGATGGGTTGCGGGGAACTCGAGGTATTGATCTTTTGTCTCTTGGTCGATGGTCCGCGCGAATCCCGGGTAGCTGGCGGTGATGGGGTTGGCAAGGGCGATCGCGTCGGCTTCGATGGCTGCGCGTGCGAGGGTGGCTTTATTGCCGAATAGATCGATTCCCGGTTCAGCGGACCAGATGATGGTGGAAGTACGCCTGTTCTCGGGAACGGTGTATGACCCCGACGTGAACGTTTCCGTGGTCCTCGAGTTCTCGGATGGGGACTTCCTGTCGCTGTCTGTGGGGGTCGAGGTGCATCCGGTCAACATTGATGCAGCAAGCAGCCATACGAGCCGCGTGGTGAATCCTGTTTTCATACGGGCCACCTGCTCATCCGGGTGGGCTCCCCGTTGCCGAGGAAGACGGACTCGAATACTCGTTGGTCATCGGAATTGTGGAAGATATTGTCGTAGTATGCGTTGACAGCTGTTGTGTGCTGGCCAACGTACTCGTCGACATGGCGAATGCCTGCACGTTCGAAGGTTCCCGGAGTCTCGTCAAAGATGCTTCGCCTGACGCGCTCGACGTTCCGCAGCTCCTGCTTGTCCTCGGTGTGTCCGTCCATAAGTTCCCCGTATGAAATCAAGGTGCCAGATCGACTAGCTTCGGGTGGGAGGTCAGTAACCGGAACTCGGCCCGAGTCGACGAGTTCGGTGAGGATTGTGTACTTGATCTCGTTGTCTGTCATACGAATCTGGTCAGGACCGGCTTCGTATTGGCTGAGCCGGAAACGAGCCTCCGGCGACTCGGAGAACCGGTCGGTGAGGTTGCCGTTGGCATCGATGATGTCGCCCGAGACCAACGCTCCGGCGGTGTAGACAGCGCCAGACGCCGCAATGCCCCACGGCGGAGGCAGGTAGCTCAACCCGGTGGCGGTGATCGCTTGCCCGGCTCCGAAATGCCCGGCGCGTGTTGCGGCGCGGTCGGATTTCGCTTCGTCGGAGTCGCTCAACCTGTCGCCGAGTTCGGTCCTGAGACCGCCCTCCACCACTGCGCGGAGTCTCCCGGAGGTTTCGCCGAGGGTGATCGGTGGTGGATCGACGTCCGAGCGAGCGAACGCGCGGTCGATCTCGTCTGCCGCCGCGAGCGCATGCCCGCTGATGAGTGTTCCTGCGTGCGGGTCGCTGTCGAGCAGTGAGAAGATGCGCGTGGTTTCGACCGGACCCAGGCTGTCGAAGCTGTCGTGGTAGGCCAGTCGCGGATCGTCGGTCACCATATCGATCACGTAGGGCGACATGGCTCCGGCGATCGATTGTGTCAGTTCCGGGTTGACCTCTCCGAGAGAAGATCTCCCATCGCCGACCCCGGGTATGTCCATCAGTCTTCCGTAGGGATTGGTGTTGTCCGCATCGGTGAAGGCGACGGGAGATTCGGAACCCGACGATGACAGCATCAGCGCGAGCGAGTGCGCTGCCTCTCCTGCGCGTTCGGCACGGATGGTGTCGTCGGGGTCGGTCACCACGGAGTCTTCGGGGATCCAGTCGACGAGACGGCCGAGTGTGGCTCCGTCGTCGTCCCAATCATGCTCGAACAGCGGCATCAACGTTCGGGTGTTGTCGGATGCGGTGAGCAGTTCGTAGGAGGCGTCCTCGTTCCGCAGTCCGATGTCCAGGAACTTCTCTGCAACAGGTTCATACGCATCTCGGTAGAGACCATCTGTGCCCGAGGAGATGTCGATCAGGCGTGAGGCCGCGTGGTCCAGTTCGTTCGCGAATTCCTTGCCGGGAACAACGCCGGGATTGGCCTCACCGAGAAGCGCGGCCACGCCGGCGAGCCGGTGGTCGGTATACACGTCGTCGAAGTAGTCTCCCGAGAACCGAGCCTCATCGCTCGTCTCGTTGATGCGAGATAGAGTATCGCGCAGGCTATCCGGAACGAACTCGTAGCCCCCGGTCGTGTTGCCGTCTCCGACATTCTCGTTCGAGACCGTGAGTAGTCCGTTGGCGAGTGCATCGAGTCGGGACGCTGCATCCTCGTCGCCGGATTCCTCGCGGGCACGCAGAACCTCGGCGACATCGAGGAGGCCGTCCGTGCCTGCCTCGCGGTAGAAGTCGCGCAAGTAGTTCAACGCGACCGTCGGCACGTTGTCGACGGTGTCCCCGCGCGCGAGCGCTTCCAACTGGGCAGGGGAGAGCTGGGTGGCAATGAGGATGTCGCCGATCCGCTGATGATCCTCGGGTGTCAGGGTGCCGTCGCGTGCTGCGGCACCATCGCCGGCCGCATCCGATCGGGCCAGACTTTCGTAGTGGGTGAGCAGGCGTGGATCGAGGTCCCCGTCGCGTCGTATCGTGGAGAAAGCGTCGGCGACGGCGATAGAGGCAGCGGTGTCGGCGGTCTCGACTGCTACGAGATCCGCGGTGATGATCCTGGTCAGGATGTTTGCGCGTTGGCTCAACGCGGCCATCTGGATGACGACCTGGGATCCGCTCGAGTCCGGCGCGCCCGATACCACAGGCGGCGGTGGCGTCACGGTGCCGTCGTCGGCGACCGAGAATCCGGACGCCTGTGCGCTGTGGACGTGGGCGGCCGTTGTTTCTACCGCATCCTGCAGCCGCCCGGCGTGGGTCGTCAGTTCGGTCGCGGCATCGGCCAGTGCTGTGGCGGCGGTACGGCCTGGGTACAGGACGTCGTGGACATGGTTGCGCATCGTGTCGCCTGCGCCTTCGGTCCAGAACGTGTAGGACCCGGCAGTGGCATGGCTTGCGTTCCGGAACCGACTGTCCAGGGTCGCCGCGGCTTCGGCCCACGCAGTTGCCGTGGACTGGAGCGTGTCGGGTGACCAGGCGAGGACCTGCGGGACGGTGGGGGTCACCACAGTGCGGACCCGTCGACCGAAACAAGCTGCGCAGCAGTGTCATCTTGGGTGGTGTCGTAGGCTTCGGCACTGGCGATCAGGCGGTCGCGGGCATCGGCGAGCTGGTAGGCGACCTGCTGGAGTGCGGTGTGGGCCAGCAGAGCGTGCACCATGACGGCGGTCGCGATCGATGACCCGGGCAGCCCTTCGATTACGGAACTACACCCGCTGTCGGTACGGATCTCACCTGCCTCTACGCCTGTGGCGCCCATCGTCGACGCGAACTCCCGCACCAATGCTGTATCGACGTACATGTATCCCCCCGATGCATCCGGCCCCCGCGGATGACCGGCTATGGTAACTCGGCCATGTGGGTGTGACGTGAGGGGGGCTGTGAATTCTGCATCCGGTCGAGGGGCAGGTTCGGACATCGATCCGCTGTCCGGGCAGCTCGACGAGCTTGTTTCCGCATTGACCACCGCGACCGGCGCCGCGAGCAGTGCGACGGTGTCGGTGAGGGTGGGTGCCGATGGCTCGCTGCAGGATCTGCAGATCGACGACCGAGCGCTGCACGGCGGCGGGGCGATGTTGGCTTCCCACCTCATGCAGGTGATCGGCCGCGCGCATGCGGAACTGGGTGAGCGTCGTCGAGCGGCGGAGTCGGCGCTGCGCTCGGATCCGCGTGTCGCGGAGGCGATTTCTGCAGTGTCGGGTGCTGCCGATGCGCCGCTTCCTTCGATCACGCAAGCTGATGTACGTCGAGAGTCGGAGTGCGACGATTACGTTCGCCCATCGTCCTACCTTGTGCCGGCAATGGAGCGACGCGTGTAGTCCTGCTCCGGGTGATGTCGTCGATGCCGCGGTGCCGGCAGAGCCCAGGTACCGAGCAGCGACGCAATTGGTGCACCCGCGGCGGCTGGTCCCGAGTGTCGGGAATGTATGGTTTGCCCGTGATGGCTGGTGCGCTCAACGGGTCCGATATGTGGGCTGTGCTGCAGCGGGACCGCGTCGTTCGTCTCGAGTCCAGCGAGACAGTCCTGGCATCACCCGATCTCCTCCTCGGGCACGCACCGGCTGTTCTGACCTGTCACGTGGCGACAGGTGGTTCCGTGGCAGCGATAGTCGACGACATCCTCGACGAACTCGAGACCGCAGCGCTGCGAATGTTCCCCGTGTGGCTTCCCGGCGCCGACGCGATGGATGGGCGGAGTTCGCTGGAGATCGGTGCCGTCCGCATCCTCGCCAGGAAGCTGGCGGCGAACAGTCAGCATTTCGGCCCGTTCGTGGCAGCCCTCGCTCGAGCGGCTCAGGCCGCGACGCGGCCCGAACCTGGGATATTCGCGCGGGAGACGCGTGCGGCCGGTCTCATTCGCATCCTTGCGGACAGCTACCAGCGTTCGTATGTCGCACTGCTCGTTACCGCACCACAGGACTCCGGTGCCCGCCATCAGGAGCTGCTTGTCGCAGCGTGTGAGTGGTTGGCCGACCACGGCAAGGTAGCGGTGTGGATCACGGGTGACTCGATCCGCGAGATCGACCGACTCCCCATGGTTGCCCTGCCCACACCCGCGACACGGTTCTCGGCGCCGTTGCCGGCAGGTGAGACCCGTCTGCGATACCCCGCATTCGCAGGACGCCCCCACCCGGGCAGCGAAGCCGAACAGAAACTGGAAGTGGCGCTCGAGGCCTGCGAGTGGGCGCACGGCAGACAATGGAACACGACCTATCGCACCTCCCCGATCCGGCCGCTGATCCGGGTCGACCTGATGTGGCCGGACGCACGATGCATTGTCGAAGTCGACGGCGACGACCACCGGTTGCGAGAAAAATATGCTGCCGATCGGTCCCGTGACGTGCGTCTGCAACTCGACGGATTCGGCGTGCTCCGCTTCACCAACGAACAAGTCCTCGACGACGTAGCGACAGTGCTCGTCGCCATCGAACAGTATGTCTCCAGTCGACGCCGCGATCAGGAGATGATCCGGTCGGCGGCAATGAAAGGCGTGGCACAGTGAGTGCAGACGAACTGACCCAGACCGAGATTCTGGTCCTGCTCACCTTGATGGCCGAATCGCGGCCGGTCACCAACACCGAACTGAAGTCCCTCGGGCCGGAGCTGCGGGCGGACAGTAGACGAAAGCTGAACCGGCTCGAGTTGGTGGACACGAACACCTCGACCCGGCCGTTCACGCACGAGCTTGCCGACAACGGCTGGGCCCTGTGCTACGAGCTACTGTCTGCCGGAGCTCCGCCCCGCGCGACCCCGGCGGCCCGCACGCTCTACACCGTGCTCTCGTCACTGGGACGGCACTTCGCGCGCAATGATCTGCGCCCCGCCGACGTGTTCCTGCCTGCGCCGGTCGAGAAGACACCGGAGAACCAGGCACCTGACGTTGTGGCACGAGCCGACGTGCGTGCCGCTCCGATCGAGGGTCGCATTCGCGAGGTGTATTCGCGACTGGCGTCCCGGCCCGGGAAGTGGGTGGGCCTGGCGGACCTGCGTTCGGCACTGACCGATATCGCGAAGGACGATCTCGATCGTGAGCTTGTGCGCATGTATCGACTCCCGGATATCCACCTGGTCCCTGACGAAAACCAGAAGATGCTGACCGCCCGGGATCGAGCTGCCGCGGTGATCATCGGCAACCAGGACAAGCACGCTCTAGCGATCGAGACCCAATGACTCAGACCGAGAACCGGATGACCGACGTCGAACGTAAGGCACTTGCGTCGGTGCGACTGACGTGGGCTCCGACTCCACAGGACGTGTGGGAGCCTCAGAGCGGTGTCCACGTGCACGGGCTGCACGATTCGACGATCGCGACCGTCATGGAGGGGTTCGAGGACGCTCGTTCCAGTGCAGGGGCCAGCCCGCTCGGTGTGGTTGTCCGCGGGCAGGCCGGGTCCGGAAAAACCCACCTGCTCGGGCACGTTCGTGAGCAGGCGCAGAGCGAAGGGGGCTATTTCTTCCTCATCGGTATCACCGAGCTGTCGAATTTCTGGCGATCGATTCTGGTCCAGATGCTCGAGAACCTCGGCCGGCCCGCGCATGCCACCCAGCTGTCGGCATTGTTGTGGCGACTGGCCACGATCGCGCACGTACCGAGAGCACATCGACGAGCAATCGCCGGTGAGGCATCCATCGATCCGGACACCTTGAACAACTTCATCGAAGCCTTGTTCACGCAACATCCCTCCGAGATCCGACAATCTCGCCGCACACTGCGCGCCCTCGTGCTGTACGCCGCTGGCGACATGACGCTCCAGGACATCGGCGACGGCTACCTGCAGTCGACGGAAGAGATGGTTCCGGGTGAGCGGCAGAAATGGGGCCTCGGTTCTGCTGTGCAGGCACCGCGGGAGATCGTGCGAGACATCTCGTGCCTCCTCGCGCTCACCGGTCCATCCGTTCTCGCAGTCGATCAGATCGACACCCTGATCGCGGCCACGCAGACGAAACTCGGTAACGACAGTGCGAGCCAGGATGATTCGAAGATCGCAGACATCGCCCACGGGTTGATGTCGCTCCGGGAAACACTCAGCAGGACGGTGTCGATCCTGTCCTGCACGCCGAGCGCGTGGGAGACGATCGAGCGCTATGCCGTCAGCACGGTCCGCGATCGATTCCGCCTGTGTCCTCCTCTGAAAGGGTTGCCGACCCCGGATATCGCTCGCGCCATGCTCGAGAAGCGGTTCCGACCCCACTATCACGCGGCCGGTTTCCAGCCTCCGTATCCGACCTGGCCGGTGACCGAAGGTGCGCTGCAGGAGACGCCCGAGTTCACGCCCCGGAGCCTGCTTCAGATCGTCGACGCGCATCTTCGCCACTGCGTACGTCTCGGCGTAGTCGTCGAATTATCGACGCTCGGAGAGGTCGACACCACCGATCGGGCAGGCGTGCCCGTGGCCGCCGCCGATTCGGAATTCGCTGCACTCGACCGCCGGTTCGTGGAGCTGAAGGCTACCGCAACGGTCGGCGGGGCCTTCGGAACCACCACCGAAGACAAGGTGGTGTCCCGCTTGCTCACGTCCGGGCTCGATGCGTGGATCAGGGAGACCGGTGCACCTGAAGGTGTATTCCAGCGCGATCCGATCTCGGGAACGAAGCCGACGCTGCACGCGCGCCTACGGCGCACGCTCGATGCGGCGACCGAGGACGAGGAACATTGGTCGTTCCGTGCGGTAGCGGCATCGAACGCCACCGCGGCGATCAACCGAATCCAGAAGTCCTGCACTGCAGCGGGTATCGACAGTCATCTGCCCGGTCGGCGGCTGTTCCTCCTGCGCAACTCGCCATGGTCCAACGGCGCGAAGACGCGCGAGAGCATCGAGGCGTTCGAATCGGCCGGAGGGCAGACGCTGCCGCTTCCCGATGACGATATCCGAGCGCTCACTGCTCTCGGCGCGCTGCTCGAGGAGAACTCCGAATACCTCGACGAGTGGCTCGTCGCCCGCCGCCCCGCTCACGACGTGAGCGTGTTCCGGGCCGCGTTGGGGGAAGTCTGTGGTACTGCGCTGGTCGACGTCACTGCGCTGGTCGACGTCACTGCGCTGGTCGATGGCACTGCACTGGTCGGCGGCGCTGCACTGGTCGACCGGGAGGTGTCGCAGCCTGCGAAGGCCGACGAGACAGCGGAGGCGGCTGAGGTAGATGACACTGTGCCTGCTGTTCCGCTCGGCGTCGCGGTTGCAGACGAGACTCCCGTACGGGTCGGGCTCGAAGCGTTGCGTAAGCACACTGCGATTTTCGCCGGGTCAGGGTCGGGTAAAACCGTCCTGATTCGACGTCTGGTGGAAGAGTGTGCTCTGCAAGGAGTTTCGTCGATCGTCCTCGATCCGAACAACGACCTGGCGAGGCTGGGTACTGAGTGGCCCGACGGCGCCCGGGCGTGGACCACCGGCGAACAGGACAAGGCCACGGAATACTTCGGCAACACCGAGGTGGTGGTCTGGACCCCGCGACGTGCGAGCGGCCGTCCACTCAGCTTCCAACCCCTTCCGGATTTCGCGAGCGTCCGAGACGACCGGGACGAGTTCGACGTTGCCGTCGACTCTGCGGTTGCCGCACTTGCGCCACGGGCGCTCGCGGAAGGAAAGACGGCCAAGGCGAAGCATTCGCAGGCGGTCCTGCGGGAAGCGCTCGAATACTTCGGGGAACAACCGCACAGTGGTGTGCTGGATTTCGTGAGCCTGCTCGAGGACCTGCCCGACGACGTCAGTGGCATGAAGAACGGGGTGAGGATCGCTGCGGATCTGGCCGAGAATCTCAAGGCGGCCATGGCCACCGACCCGATGTTCGGTGGGGAAGGTACGCCCGTCGATCCCGGTGTCCTCCTGACACCGGCAGCGGGGTACCGCGCGCGGGTGTCCGTGATCAACATGGCCGGCCTGTCCTCGGACTCCCAGCGGCAAGCGTTCGTGAACCAGCTGCAGATGGCGCTGTTCGCGTGGATCAAGAAGAACCCGGCCGGTGATCGGCCGCTCGGCGGTCTGTTCGTCATGGACGAAGCGCAGACGTTCGCGCCCTCGGGGGCGAATACTGCGTGCACGCAGAGCACATTGGCGCTCGCGTCGCAGGCTCGCAAATACGGCCTGGGGTTGGTGTTCGCGACGCAGTCTCCGAAAGGCCTGCACAACCGGATTCCCGGCAATGCCGCCACCCAGTTCTACGGGTTGCTCAACAGTCCGGTCCAGATCGAGGCGGCCAAGGAGATGGCGCGGGTGAAGGGCGGGCAGGTGCCTGACGTCGGCAAGCTTCCAGCGGGGCAGTTCTATGCCGCAATCGAGGGTGCGGAGTTCCGCAGGACACAGACTCCGCTGTGCCTGACCTACCACCCCAAGAGTCCGCCGACGGAAGAAGAGGTTCTTGCACTCGCGAGGGAGGGAAAAGTGTGAGGGGTCTGATCGTGTGACCCGTGGATGTGGAAGCCGATGTGGGATGTCGACACGCTGTCGATAAGATATCGACAGCGCGTCGTCAAGTTGCTGCCTTCTTCGGCGCGTACCCATGTATCGCCGACGAAAGATCCACTTATGTTCCTGGCACTGCGCGAGCTGTGGTTCGCGCGCACCCGATTCCTCCTGATGGGCGCCGTCGTCGCCCTCATCTCTGTCCTCATGGTGATCCTGTCCGGCCTGTCCTCAGGACTTGTCGTCGACGGCGTCTCCGCACTGCAACGGACCCCGGTACAGGCCTTCGCCTTCTCCGAAGGAACCAAGACCGACTCGGCATTCTCGCGCTCGGTCGTCACCGAAGAGCAAGCCGACGCCTGGCGTGCGCGCCCCGACGTGGCGAACGCCGAACTGTTCGGCAATGCCATCGTCAATGCGAAAACAGACAGCGGCACGCCCGTCGACCTGACCCTGTTCGGCATCCGCCCCGGCTCGTTCCTCGAGCCCGCAGCCTCCGACGGCGCACCACTCGGCGCCGACACCGACATCGTCCTCAGCGACAGTGCACGTGACGCCGACGTCGCTCTCGGCGACACCATCATCATCGACCGACTCGGCACCGAACTGACCGTCGTCGGCTTCACCGCGGACAAGCGCACCTTCGGCCACGTCGACGTTGCCTATGTTCCGCTGACCACGTGGCAGGAAATCCACGCAGGCGTCGAACTCGGCGAACAGACCCCCGCCGGCGCATACAGCGAGGCGAGCGTCGTCGCGATCCAAGGCGTCGACGGAGTCCTCCCGGATCTCGCCGCCGGTGACGCCGCAGCCGGGACCTTGACGAAGACTCTCGAGGAATCCTTCGACTCGTCTCCCGGATACACCGCCGAGACGATGACCATGTCGATGATCCAAGCGTTCCTCTACGCAATCTCTGCTCTCGTCGTCGGCGCGTTCTTCACAATCTGGACCGTGCAGAGGAGCCGGGAGATCGCAGTGCTCCGCGCGATGGGCGCCTCCACCGGCTTCCTGCTCCGTGACGCACTGCTGCAGGCGGTGCTCGTGTTGGTCGGCTCCGTCACTGTCGGCGTGCTCATCGGCCTGGGCCTCGGCAGCGGACTCGAGGGCACCGGCATGCCGTTCGCTCTGGAATCAGGACCGATCCTCCAAGGAGCGCTCCTGCTCATTGTCCTCGGCCTGATCGGTGCCGCCGTGGCCGTAGTCCGCATCGTCCGCATCGATCCACTCGCTGCGCTGGGAGAGAGCCGATGACCACGACCACCACCGCCACCACCGGACTTGCACTGTCCGACGCCAGCTTGTCGTTCGGCGACGGCGACAGCACCGTCGACGCTCTCGACAAGGTCGACCTGACCGTGCCCGCGGGTGAACTCGTCGCGATCGTCGGCCCATCAGGCGCCGGCAAGTCGAGCCTGCTGGCCGTCGCGGGTGGCCTCACCATGCCCTCGTCCGGAACCGTGTCTGTCGACGGCATCGACCTCACCGCTCTCGGCCGGCGGGCACTGACCGCACTGCGACGCGAACGCATCGGCTTCGTGTTCCAGGCGGGCAACCTGCTACCGGCCTTGACTGCTCGCGACCAACTGTTGCTCGTCGGGAAGATCACCGGCGGCGACGTCCGCAACCCCGACGAACTGCTCGAGTCCGTCGGCATGAGTCACCGCGCCGACCGGCGACCCGGCCAGCTGTCGGGCGGTGAACGGCAGCGGGTCGGCATCGCCCGGGCATTGATGGGACGGCCGTCACTGCTTCTCGTCGACGAACCGACCGCGGCGCTCGATCGGAAGCGCAGCCATGAGGTCGTCGAACTGCTGGCGAAGGAGACCCATGAGGTCGGAGTGGCTACGATCATGGTCACCCACGACCACGACGTGCTCCAGCACTGCGATCGGGTGCTCGAAATGGTCGATGGGAAGCTCCGGCCACACGACTGACCGGTTATGACAACGGTGAGAGGTGGGTTCGGTGCCGAAGATTTCCGCAGCAACCGTCGCGGAACATCGCGCCGCTCGACGCCGAGCCCTCCTCGATGCCGCACTCGAACTCCTCGCCGAGGCTCCGGAGCACGCGCCCGGACTCGGTGAGGTCGCTGCCCGCGCCGGTCTCGCTCGGTCCAGTGCGTATAACTACTTTCGCTCCCGCGACGACCTGTTGAGAGCGGTCGTCGTGGACATGTTTCCCCGATGGAATGCCCGAGTGGTCGCAGCAATGGACAAGGTGTCCGATCCGGGCGAGCGGGTGCTGGCCTACATCGACGTGAACCTGCAATTGGTAGCAGAGGGCGAGCATGCGATCGTCGGTGCTCTCGCGACGTTCACGCCGCAGTCATTCACCGACGAGAACATGCTCGCGATGCACGACGATCTGGTTCTGCCCCTCGTCGACGCACTGCGCGAGAGTGGGGCAGCAGATCCCGAGCTCAGCGCGGACCTCATCAGTGCGCTATTGCACAAAGGCACCGAGATGATCGAGTCCGGCCGTGGATTCGAGGAGGTTCGTGCCGCAGTCCGCAGTGCGCTGGCGACCGCAAGCCGATGAGGTTTCTCGGTCGTTCGACCTTCGTTTCGGTGGGATAGTGCCCGCTGAGCGGGCACTATCCTACCAAGATCAGGGACTTCGGTTAGTTCTCCTGTATGAGACCGCTGGCGGATTCCGCGTTACTCGAGCGAAGTGATCGGGCGGTCGGTGATCAGTGCCGTGAGGATCATCGGCGCGTCCCCGTCGCACTGATTGAGAGAGACTGCGACCCAACGGGAGTTCGACCCGGTGACCGGCCCCCATACGGACAGGCTGCCGAGACAGTCTTTGGCAACGAGGGTGCGGAAAGGTTCCGTGGTGGGACGTTCCCACAGGGCCGGACCCATCGACACCTCTCGGTGAGAACCCCATCTGCGGTCCAACTCCGCAACCAACGCTGTGAGATGGCCCTCGGCAAGGTCCTCGGCGTCGTTCCATTCCGGTGCGTACACGCCCACAAGGTCGTCGCTCTCCCAGAGGGGAAACAGCATGAGACCCTCTCCACGCGTGACCGTCCATTCGCCGGTGACCGGTTCGCCTTCATCGGTTGTCGGCCCGGATGTGGGGAGGGAAACGGCGAGGGCGGACTCGATGTCCGACACGGCTCGATCTGTGTCGAAGGCCTCGCCTGCGCGGGCCGTCATCGTGCGTGCCTGTAGATCCGAGGTTCGCTCATGGCGGCGAGTATGCCAGCGCGGTCCGACGCCAATGTTCGTGCATCTTCCGGTCGCGGCAAGTTCCTGCAAGATCCGTGATGCGGGATTCGGCAGGATGTGGCCAGCCTATGGCGTGGTGGGTAGCACCGTCGTGGACAAGGTGATTCGCATGCAACCGTCTTTCTCGGCCTGATATGGCGCGAGAAGTTCGCCGAACTTGGTCTGGATTTCGGCGAGGTCGTCGGTGGTGACGTAGAGCGGCGTCGTGCCGAAACCGAGGTATCTCCTGAGTTGTCGGTCGCCGGAATCGATGAACTTGTCGAATTCTTCGCCGAGTATGCCGAGGAACGACAGGAAGGCGTTGCGGAGCTCGGCATCGCTGACCGCGTCGAGATCGTCCTGCCCCACGTGCGCCATGCGTTCGCCGAGAGCGAGTGTGCGTTCGATGGTTCCGCGCACGCGTCGTTCGTCCACGACCGTGACGATCTCTGCGTCGATCAAGGCGGAGACGTGGCGGTACAGCGTGGCCTGGGTGATGTCGGGCAGTTCCTTGCGGAGTGCTCCGGTGGTGAGCTCACGGCCGCCGAGCTTCTGGACGATCCGCAGGCGTACCGGATGCAGCACGACCTCGGCTATCGACGGTTCGCTGTCCATCGTGCCCCTTTCCCCATTATTCTCACTTTGATAATGTTCTCATCATCGAGTCCAGGTTACCGCTGACAGAAGGGCTGCTGCCATGACCGGAATCGCAGTCGAGTGCCTCACCAAACGGTTCGGCCCCATCGAGGCTGTCGCTGACGCGAGTTTCACCGCCGAACCCGGGCGAGTGACAGGGTTTCTCGGCCCCAACGGTGCCGGCAAATCCACGACATTACGGATGCTTCTCGGCTTGATTCGACCCGACGACGGAACAGCACTGTTCGATGGGGTTGCATACGCGGATCTCGCGTCGCCCACGACAACTGTCGGTGCCGTACTGGACATTGCGTCGGCCCACCCCGCGACCACCGCCCGTGCACACCTGCGCACCTACTGCGCGCTCGGAGGGTACCCGTCCACGCGGGTCGACGACGTGATCGAGGTGGTCGAACTCGATCGGTTCGCCGACCGTCGCGTCGGCGGATACTCGACGGGGATGCGACAGCGACTCTCTCTGGCCACCGCGTTGCTGGGTGACCCCGAGGTGCTGGTCCTCGATGAACCGTCGAACGGTCTCGACCCCTCGGGAATCGTGTGGTTGCGCACCTACCTTCGCGAGTACGCGGCGGCAGGCGGGACGGTCCTGATCTCCAGTCACGCACTCGGCGAACTGCAGAACACCATCGACGACGTGGTGCTCATCGACCGCGGACGCATCGCATGGACGGGCGACCTTTCCGAACTCGTCACCAGTGGAGACACCCTCGAAGACGCTTTCCTTCGACTCACTACCCAGGTAGGTGCGCAATGAAGAATGCAGTCCGCGGTGAGTTCACTCGACTGTTCTCCACACGCCTGCCGGTGTGGGCGATTGTCGCAGCCGTTCTGAGCGGTGCCGGGCTCACAGGCGTGCTCGGGGTTGCCGGACCGGAGAATGCGTCGCCGCCGATGCCCGGCCTCGATACGCCCGAAGGCGTGGCTATCGCGATCGGGTTCACCGGTCTGTTGCTGTTCGTACCCGCGTTGTTCGGCACGGTCGCGATCACGGGCGAATACCGGCACAAGACGATCGGTACGACGTTCCTCGCGATTCCTCGGCGAGGTGCTGTTCTCGGCGCAAAACTGTTCGTCTACAGTACCTTCGGGCTCGTATACGGGATTCTGATGTCATTGTCGTCGGCGCTTGCCCTGTGGTCCGTCGCGGCCGTGACGGGGATCGAGCTCGGTGCATCGGCAGGCGACATTGCGACGATGCTCTCCCGCGTGGCCGTGGCTGCGGCGATCTACACCGTGCTGGGTGTGGGGATCGGCGCGCTCGTCCGCAGCCAACTCGTGGCGGTCGGAATCGTGCTCGGGTATTTCTACTTCCTCGAGCCCTTCCTCATGATCCTTCCGGGCCTCAACACTCTGTACCCGTACATGCCGGGAGGAGCGACGGCCGCATTGACGGACTTCACGTTCCTCACCGACACCGTGGCGGGGGAGATGTCGGTGGGGGCTACGACTCTGCTCACGCCGTTGCTCGGAGCCCTTGTGCTGGTGGTGTACGCGGCAGTGGCATCGGCAGCGGCCGTCGTGGCACCGCTTCGGCGCGATCTCGTGTGACGAACACCCGACTTCGGTGTTCTCGCGGACTCGCTATACGGACACCCGGCCGTCACGCAGGTCGCGTCTGCTGCGGATTCGTGGAGAGTCGGGGTATGACTGCGAGCCCGTCACCGGAGAGCTGACCGAGGTCGAGATCTCGGCCGACGAGAAGCATGAGGAGAGTGGACATCGGTCCTCGGATCTCCGGCCCGGTGCCGATCGACCAGGCGACATCGGTCGCGCGCAGATGCGATGTGCTGAACACGCTGTGCCGGAACACTTTCGACTTCCATCCTGTGCCGTAGGACGCGATGTAGGTCGCGGCTTCCGCGGCGGCCTCGGGGGACATCCGCAGCGTCCGGCCGAGCGGAATCGCGATGTCCTGCCCGTGGATCAGGATGTCGATGAGGGGTTCGTGTGGACTGAGGCCGATGTTGTGCTTCCTGGATCCGATCATTGCGCGGATGTCGCGGACCAGGCGGTCGGTAGGCGTTGCCGCTTTCCGTTTGGCGGAGTAGTGGATCACCGCGTTCATGCCTCCCGGGTGTCGGAACACGACAGGGAGCATGGTGAACGCTTGGCGAACACCGATCTGCTGCAACGTCAGATGTGCGGCAACGTCACGCACGGTCCATCCGTCGCACAGTGAATTCTGTTGCCACTCGTCGTCGCGGAGTGTTTCGAGCAGATCTGCGGTACGGGTGCGATGGTCGTCGATCGCTGTCCAGATTTCATCGATGTTCATGACCGACCTCGGTGGTATCAGTTCGAAGATGTGACTAATATTAGTCCCGACTTCGAATCAATGGCAAGGAGGTATTCGTGGATGAACCGCACATCGCCGTCTTGATGTTCACTGCCCACCGCAACGCCGAGAGGCGTGTGTTCGATGCGATTCGTCAAGCAGGTTTTTCAGGAATAACCCTTGCGCAGGCGCGTATTGCTGCTCGCATAGGGCCTGACGGAACAAGGCTCTCAGAGCTTGCCGAGCAGGCTTTGATCTCGAAGCAGACCGCAACGCACCTCGTCGACCAGCTCGAACGCGCGGGCTATGTAGAACGTGTCGTGGACCCCACCGACGCGCGCGCCCGCCTCGTACGTATGGCGCCGCGCGGCGAGGAGGTCATCGCGGCTGCACGCGCTGAAGAGGCCAGGATCGATGAGGAATGGACGACGCACATCGGTGCCCCACGCATGCGTGCCCTGCGAGAGACGCTCACTTTGCTTCGTGAGATCACTGACCCGTATGCATGACCTCGGCCGACTCGGTGATCACCACCACTTCATCCGCTCGAAGGTGAGTCGGTCCACTCCGATGTAGTTCGAACGATGGATACCGTTAGGGTTGCGAACGGTACAACGTACAGGCTGTCGGCTGAATCGGCCGACCTTGTGCGGTTGCTTGCCGTAGTGAGTTCCATGGCCTGCGGGGCAGGTCGGTAGATTGAAAGGCCTGTGAACAATGGAAGAGAACTCGAAGTCTGCGATGCCGAAAATTGCTGCCATCGTCGTCGCTGCCGTTCTCGTCATTGTCGGGATTTTCCTGTTCTCGACACAGGGTGGGAGTGACAGCGACTCGGCGGCAGTAGCGTCCACAACATCCTCGGCTTCTGTCGCGGGCCTCGAAGGCCTCAAGGCCGTGCCGGAGGATGCGACTCCCTGCCCCAGTACGTTCGGCAGCCCGGACGTGACGACTTCTGCGGTCGCAAGTACGGCCACGTCCTGTGAATTCGCCGAGGAAGTTCGTCGTTCCTACCTGCAGCAGCCCTTGCGGTACGGGCTGGTGACAGTCGATGCACGCAACCCCGCGACCCGTCAGGTCCAGAGCATGAACTGCTCGGGCAGCCCCGTGGTTACCTGCGTCGGCGGAGACGACGACGTCATCTATCTGAACTGATCCGAGGGTTGTCGAGTACCGCCAGGATCGTGGTGGTGATCAGATCGGACGCGTCGCGGGGGTCGAGGCGTCCGGTCGAGACCTCGGTGGCTGCGCCGTGCAGGACCTGATGGATCACGTTCACCAGCCACGACGTGGGCATGTCGGTGCGGAACACGCCCTGCGCGCGGCCCCGTTCGACGAGCGACTCCACCCGCGCGGCAGGCCGTGCGTGGAGCTCGTTCATTCTCTCCGGTGATAGTTCGTCTTCTGCAGCGGCGACGATCGAGCGTGCCTGGTTGGTGAGCATCCAGCTACTGTCGATCACGCGGATCAGCGCGTCACGCGGGTTTCCGGCGAGATCTACTGTGGAGAGCGCAGATTCGTTCTTCTCGAGGACTCGGGCGACCACTGCCTCCAGCAAATCGGCGCGCGATGCGAAGTGCCCGTAGAGCGTGACGCGGCCGAGGCCTGCCTCTTTGGCGATGTCGGTCATCGATGCGGACGGCCGGTCGCTCAGGCAGGTGATCGCGGCGTCGACGATGCGCTCGACGTTGCGCACGGCGTCGGCGCGTTTGGCGATCCGTGGTACCGGCATGAATCCCTCTTCCCATACACCGCTGTACAGGTTACGGTAGCAGCGTCACAACTTGAACGGATCTGTTCAACTTAGCGATCTCCCGGGCGGAGGCGTGACCGATATGGCTGCCTACACATTCGATGTGTTCTCCAGGCGCGGAGGTACCACGATGAACCGTGCATTCATGAGTGCCGGCCTTGTCGACAGAACCGAATCCACACAAGACCCGCCCGCCGGGTCGAGCAGGCCTCCGACTCGGCGGAGCAACTCTCTTCCCGGGCCGATCCGAGGGATGCTCCGACGATGGCCCGCCCTGGTAGCGCTCGCATTCATCGGTCCGGACGTCATTGCGGCCGCGCTCGGAAACGCGAGTGGCTCCGCCGAGGATCTGGGGGATCTGCTCGGCCAGACGTTGCCGATGCTCGCGCTCGTCTACCTGCTCATGGCCAAGATCGGGAACCGCAGATTCACGTGGCCCATTGTCGCAGTGGTGGTCGCCTGCGTCGTGGTCATCAAGATGTCGGGTGCAGTCGCGCCGTCTGCAGTGCTGATCGGCGCCTCGCTGTTGCTGCTGGTGTGGGTCTCTCTCAACGGTCAGTTGGGCCGATCCGGGGCTCTGCGGCTACAGGCGATCGGGGTGGCGTTTTTCTGTGGTCTCGCTGTCACCGGGCTTGTGATCGACCCGCAGATGGGAACGTATGTCATTGCGGCAGGATGGCTTCTGCACGGTGTGTGGGATTTCGTGCACCTGTGGCGCGATCGGGTCGTGTCCCGGAGTTTCGCCGAGCTGTGCGGCGTCATCGACGTGCTGATTGCGATCCAGCTGGTCTTGATGTGACCAGATTTGCTCTGCCGATCTCACGGGCGCACGTGAGTGAGGGGAGATCCGGTGTGTGCGCCGGCGCTATACGCTGGTGAAGACAGCAGATTTCGCATTCTCCGAAGAGGAGGGCCCGATGAGCGAACACAAGCCGCACACCGTTACCCCGGAATGGTTGTACGAACAACTCGGCGACGAAGACCTGGTGGTCGTCGACGCGACCACCCACCTGTCCATGCCGCCCGACGGGTCGGTGCACATCGAGCCCGGTCTCGCGACGTACCTCGAAGCCCATATCCCGGGTGCCGTGTACGCGGACCTGTTCACGGACTTCTCGGAACACCTGGCTCCGCTGCCGTTCACCGCGGCGTCGTCCGCACGGTTCGCGGCAGCCGCGGGCGCTGTGGGAATCGGCCAGGGGCGTCGGGTCGTGGTGTACGACCAGTCGTCCGGCATCTGGGCCGCGCGCCTGTGGTGGCAGCTCAGGCTCGAAGGGTTCGACGACGTCGCCGTCCTCGACGGTGGGCTGCCCGCATGGCAGGCGGCGGGATTCCCGGTGTCGGATGAACAGGTGATTCCGCACGCGGCCACCTTCACCACGAACCGTCGTCCCGAGTTGGTGCGTTCCACCGACGAGGTAGCGGGTGCTCTCGACGACGAGAACACCCTGATCATCAACGCTTTGGACCCGGCGACCTACCGGGGTGAGAGCCCGTCGTACCCGCGGCGCGGCCACATTCCGGGCAGTATCAACATTCCGTTCGGTGACCTCGTCGATCCGTCGACCGGCCGGTTGAAGCCGAAGGACGAGTTGCGTGCGGTGTTCGAGGACGCAGGTGCCCTGAACCCGGATGTGCAACCGGTGACGTACTGCGGTGGCGGCATCGCCGCGTCGGGTCTCGCTCATGCGCTCGCGGTGGCGGGACGCTCCGATGTCGCGGTGTACGACGGATCCCTCAACGCGTGGACCGCCGACGAGTCGCTGCCGTTGGTCGAAGGGCCGAATCCCCGTTGAGAGGCGCCTCGCTCGATGGTGGAGCTGAGCTTCGCGCTACTGATCAGGGGCGCTCCGGAATTGGGCTCAGGGGTAGTTGGGGTTGTTGAACTCCGGGAGCTCGATGCTGATCGGGCGCAGTTCGGACATGTAGAGGAGAACGAACTGGCGTAGCAGTTCGTCGAACGTCCAGTACGCCTCCGGTGCCAACGGTAGGGGAAGCAGACCTTCACGCACCGCGATGAACGGACCCCATGCCACATTGAGAAGGTTGTCCCACAACAACTCTCGAGGGATGTTGAGCCAGTTCGCGACCTCGTCGCCCAGGGTGAAGCGGGTCAGTGCGCCCAGGATCGGCCGGCTGAGCAGTGTGAAGTCCAGGCCGGCACCGAGGTCGAGGAGCATGTCGGCGAGCGCGAGACCTTCGGTTGTGGGCGCGAGGACGGGATCCAGGGACGCCTTCGCCTGAGATTCGGCATCGTCCCACGTCGCGGGGATGTACTGGTCTTCGATGCCGAGCATGTGGGCGCTGACCTGCCAGGAGTGGAGGAACCCGTCGGCCTCGTCGGCCGGGATGGGTACCTTCCACTGCTTCAGCACGCGCATGACGGTGGTGGGCAGGCTGTGCCAGGTGACCATCATGTCGTGCTGGCTGATCGGAATGTTCTCCGGTGCAGCCTGATTCCAATGTGACGACTGCGGCAGCAGGTGGCGCACGGCGGCGTGTACGAGCCGGGTCTTGAGACCCGTCACGATCATTTCGCCGTCGTCGAGATACGCGTTGCGTGAACCGATGTCGTAGCCCAGTTTCGCGGTCTTCGAGATGCGGCGCTTCATGTTGGCGCCGCCCTTCGAGTAGTACACGGCGAGGGCTTCTTTGGGGATGACGGTGCTCATCATGCCGCTGGCGAAACCGTACAGGACCCCCAGGTAGAGACCCCGCTTCTCGTTGAACCGCACGGCCGTCGCGAGTTTGTTCCGATCTGCCCATTCCGGCAGCTGCCGATGGCGTTCCATGAAGTCCAACAGATCGGGCGGGAGTCCGTCGGGCAGTGGTTGCCCGTTCTTCGTCCACGTCCGAAGGAGCTGGTTGACCCTCGGTACCTCGCCTCGATCGAAGAGTGACGCGACCAGAGGGTCGGCTTCGGTGTCCCAGACGGTTCTCGGGTCTGCGCCGCTGCCGGTGCCCGGAATCGAGCCTGCCGGTGACCACCGCCAGGGTTGCGCATGTGCGGGTGATGCGAGCGCGATCGCGCTGAGCGCGCTCAGCGCTCCGCCTGCTTGCAGGATCTTTCGCCTACTGAGTTCGGCCATGCTGTCTACCCCCGGTGAGATTGCAGAGAAACAGGGTTACAAAATCCGTTACTGCGTATCATTTTCTAGCATGGTGTGACGACGCATGTGTGCAGTTTTGTGAAATCGAACTATTCGGCGGCGTGTAACGTCGGATGCCCAGGAGGTGATCGTGGATTCTCTGCCGCATGTCCGGATACCGGCCTCGGAATCCCTGCTCGAACGCGCGTTTCTCGAAGCCGTCGAACGCGCCGACGAGGTCGACGCAGTGCGCACCCGCCTACTGGACGCCGCCTACGAGCAGTTCTGCCGGTCGGGAATCCATCGCTCGTCGATGGAGGAGGTTGCCCGCCGAGCGAACCTGTCGCGTGTCACTCTCTACCGGAGATTCGAGTCCAAGGACGCGCTCGTCGAACAGGTTCTGCTGCGCGAGTTCCGTCGATACTTCGATCAGTTCCTCATCGACATCCGAACCGCGCGTACCGTGGCCGACCGCATCGTCCTCGGATTCGTGAGTTCGCTGCGCGCCATCCGAACCAACGCGTTGATCGGCGGTCTGCTCGACGCCGAACCGACGCTCCTCGCCGGGTCCCTGGTGGGGGATGGTCGAATGCTCGCCATCGCAAGGCAGTTCGTCGCCGCCCAGCTTCGACGCGAGCGACAAGCGGGCACCATCTCGCACGAACTGAATCTCGAACTGACGGCGGAGATGATGGTGCGAATCGCGGCGTCGTTCCTGATGGTCCCGACCGACATCGTCGACCTCGACGACGAGGAGCAGCTCGCCGCGATCGCGCGGGAATTCATCGTGCCGATGATCGGTCAGCGCGGCTGACTCAGCACGATATGGTCGAGGTACTCTGCCACGCTGTCCATGCTCGGATCCTTCGCACGGTGTCCGATGTCCGTCGGGGCGCACCACGACGATCTCGGAGTCTGTGCCGAACCTGTATGTCCGCGTGGCGTTGCCCGCGTGGTCTCGTAGCACCTGGCCGTCGGCGGCCTGACCGTTCACCGCGAGCGCGAGCTTCCAACCGAGGTTGTAGGCATCCTGGATTCCCGTGTTCACCGGTCGGTTCGCGGGCCTGAATGCGAACTCTGCGCCGCGAGCGACATACTTGGTCGCCGACGGACCGGATCGAGGAGGAACCATGGAGAGCCGATCGCTGCCGGTGTACGACGCCGGGGAGATCGACGTGCCGTTCGTCATCGCGGGTATGGACGAACTCATCGGCGCAGACACCCGGTTCGAGCCGCACTCGCATCCCACCCATGAACTGTTGTGGAACGAGCGCGGCGCCTCGAGCGCAACCATCGGCACTCAGACCTGGACGATCACATCGACCATCGGTCTGTGGATCCCGGCGGGTCTGTTGCACTGGGGCATCATGCCGACGGGAACGTGGTATCGCACTGCGCATTTCGGAATCGACCACGCCCCGTTGCTGTCCGACGGTCCGGTGGCGGTCGAGATGACATCGTTGCTGCGCCTACTGCTGGACCGTCTGGCCGACGAGTCGCTCGAAACCGCATCGCGGTCGTTGACCGAGAAGATGGTGATCGACGTGCTCGCGCCCGCCGTGCACGAGTTGTCGGTGCAGGTGCCGACGTCGCCGCTGCTCAGACCCATCATCGAGGCGATCGGTGACGATCCCAGCGACCCGCGAACGCTGTCGGATTGGGCAGACGAGTTGGGAGTCAGTCGCCGCACCGTCACTCGAACATTTCGTGCGGAGACGGGGCTGAGTTTCGGGCGGTGGGTCGCGGCGGTGCGCGCGCAGCGTGCCGTGATTCTCCTCGGGCACGGTCTCGAGCTTGGTGAGGTCGCCGAGCAGATGGGCTACCGGTCGGCGAGCGCGTTCGGAGCGGCATTCCGGCGAGTTACCGGCGCGACCCCCGCAACATTCCGGGTCGGTTGATACCCACCCGGCAGTGACCCGATCGCGACATCAAGTGTCCCAATCGCGCGATTGCGTCTCAGGGCGGTAAACATTAGATTTAGGCAAACCTCGCCTAATATCCGATGGGTCCGGATGTGGGCACCACCTTGCACGAAAGCGAGTACGTCCACATGCGTTCACAGCGCTTCCTGGCGGTGGCCGCGGCCGCGGTCGCCGTCACACTCGGTATGTCGGCGTGTAGTTCCGACTCGTCGGAGCCCACCGATTCCGGTACCGACACCGCGTCCGGCCCCATCACCATCGAGCACGCACTCGGCACCACCACGCTCGACGAGAAGCCGGAGCGCGTCGCCACCGTACAGTGGGCCAACCATGAGGTGCCCCTCGCGCTCGGTGTCGTGCCCGTCGGCATGGCCGCCGCCAACTTCGGCGACGACGACGGCAATGGCATCCTTCCGTGGGTCGAGGAGAAGCTCGCCGAACTCGGCGGCGAAACCCCCGTGCTGTTCGACGAAACCGACGGCATCGACTTCGAGGCAGTGTCCGACACCAACCCCGACGTCATCCTCGCCGGCTACTCGGGTCTGACGCAGGAGGACTACGACACCCTCAGCGAGATCGCTCCCGTCATCGCGTACCCCGAAGCCCCGTGGGCCACGGCATGGCGCGACATGATCGCGATCAACAGCGAGGGCATGGGCATGGCCGAGGAAGGCCAGGAACTCATCGCGAACCTCGAGCAGCAGATCGCCGACGAAGCCGCCTCGCATCCGGAGCTCGAGGGCAAGGCGACGATGTTCCTCACCCACGTCGACACCGCCGACCTCAGCCAGGTCAGCTTCTACACCGCGAACGACACACGCGCCGCATTCTTCGAGGACCTCGGCATGGCCACCCCGAAGAGCGTCGCCGACGCCTCCACAGGCGACGAGTTCTCGAAGAAGGTCAGCGCCGAGCAGGTCGACATGTTCGACGACGTCGACATCATCGTCACCTACGGAGACCAGGCGCTCGTCGACTCCCTCGAAGCCGACCCGCTGCTGTCGCAGATGCCTGCCGTCGCCAACGGCTCGATCGTGTTCCTCGATGGATCCGGTCCGCTCGGCACGGCCGCGAACCCGACCCCGCTCGCCATCTCCTGGGTGCTCAGCGACTACGTCGACATGCTCGCCGAGGCAGCAGGCAAGTCGAACGCGGAGTGATCTCCGTTCAACCGGCCCTGACGCCGAGCGCCGCACTTCCGCGGCGCTCGGCGATCGGCAACTCCGCCTGGCTCGTCGTCCTGCTCGCAGTGCTCGTGCTCCTCGCGATCGCGTCCGTGACCATCGGGTCGCGCGACGTCGACTGGGCCGACATCGTCGCTGCCCTCGGCGGATCGACGGACAACATCGGCCAGGGCGCCATCGCCAAGCGCATTCCGCGCACGGTGCTCGCGCTCCTCGTCGGTGCAGCGCTGGGTCTCTCGGGTGCGGTAATGCAGGGCGTGACCCGCAACCCGCTCGCCGACCCCGGCATTCTCGGTATCAACATGGGCGCCTCCCTCGCCGTGGTCGTGGGTATGGCCTGGTTCGGGCTGTGGACGCAGACCGCGATGCTGTGGGTCGCAATCTTCGGTGCGGGCGTCACCGCGGTGTTCGTCTACACGATCGGCTCGCTCGGTCGCGGCAGGGCGACACCCCTCAAACTTGCGCTCGCGGGCGCAGCGACCGCGGCGGCACTGTCGTCGTTCATCACCGCCATCATTCTTCCGCGCAACGACATCTCCGGGAACGTGCGGTCGTGGCAGATCGGTGGTGTGGGCGGTGCGAACTTCGACGTCATCGGGCAGGCCGTGCCGTTCCTGCTCGTCGGATTTCTGATTTGCCTGCTGTCGGCGCGCAGCCTCAACTCCCTGGCCTTGGGCGACGAGATGGCGGCCGGACTCGGTGAGCGTGTCGCTCTCGCGCGCGGGCTTGCCTCGGTCGGTGCGGTGCTGTTGTGCGGCGCCGCTACCGCTGTCGCCGGACCGATCGCTTTCGTCGGACTCGTTGTGCCGCACCTGTGCCGATTGCTGATCGGCGTCGACAACCGATGGCTGCTGCCTTTCTCGGCGCTGGTGGGAGCCGGGCTGCTCACAGCCGCTGACGTCCTCGGTCGTATCGTCGCGCGACCCGGCGAGATCGACGTCGGGATCATCACCGCGCTCATCGGCGCACCGTTCTTCGTGTACATCGTCCGACGGCAGAAACTCCGGGAACTGTGACAGCGACACTCACCACCACCGCCAAGCCCGACGTCGACGAGGTCGCCGCGAGCCGTGTGCGCCGCGGGCGACGTCGTCGCGTCGTGATCGGGATCCTCGCGGCACTGGTCGTCGCCGCATTCGTCGCGAGCCTGATGTTCGGGAAGACGTTCTATCCGGCCTCCGACATCATCCGCGTGATCCTCGGCGAGAACGTGTCGGGCGCGACGTTCACCGTCGGCCGACTCCGCCTGCCACGTGCTGTGCTGGCGGTGGTCGCGGGCATTTGTTTCGGTCTGGGCGGCATCACCTTCCAGACGATGCTGCGCAACCCGCTCGCGAGCCCCGACATCATCGGCATCAGCGCCGGGGCGAGCGCCGCGGCCGCGTTCGGCATCATCGTGCTCGGGCTCGGGAGCAGCCAGGTGTCGATCTTCGCGATCGTTGCGGGGCTCGGTGTGGCGCTGCTGATCTATGCGTTGTCGTATCGGGGTGGGGTCGCGGGTACGCGGCTGATCCTCATCGGTATCGGCATCGCGGCGATGCTCGACAGCGTCACCGCGTACCTGCTGAGCACCGCGGCCGCGTGGGATCTGCAGGAGACGATGCGCTGGCTCACCGGCAGCCTCAACGGAGCCACATGGGGCGCGACCATCCCCGTGATCGTCGCACTGGCGATTCTCGGTCCGATTCTGTTGGGGCAGACCCGCAACCTGTCGATGATCCAACTCGGCGACGATGCCGCGCAGGCGCTCGGTGTGCGCGTGGAGCGCACACGCATCGTGGCCATCATCGCGGCCGTCGGGCTCATCGCGTTCGCCACCGCCGCCGCGGGGCCGATCGCGTTCGTCGCGTTCCTCGCAGGCCCGATCGCCGCGCGCATCGTCGGGCAGGGCACGTCTCTGTTCATCCCGGCCGCGCTCGTCGGCGCGTTGCTGGTGCTCGTCGCCGACTTCATCGGCCAATACGCGTTCGGCACCCGCTATCCGGTGGGAGTCGTGACCGGTGCGCTCGGAGCGCCCTATCTCGTCTACCTGATCATTCGCTCCAACCGAGCGGGAGGCTCGCTATGACCGCATCGCACACTCTGACGGTCGAGAACCTGGAACTCGGTTACGGCAACCGGACCGTCGTCGAGAACCTCGAGCTCGAGGTGCCGCCCGGGCGAATCACGTGCATCGTGGGCGCGAACGCGTGTGGCAAATCGACATTGTTGCGGTCGATGTCGCGGCTGCTGGCTCCGCGAGGCGGACATGTGCTGCTCGACGGCAAGGACGTGCACAAGCTGCCCGCGAAGAAGCTCGCCCGCACCCTCGGATTGCTGCCGCAGTCGCCGATCGCGCCGGAGGGGATCGTCGTGGCCGACCTCGTCGGTCGTGGCAGGCATCCGCATCAGCGGGTCCTGTCGCGGTGGAGTCGCGAGGACGACGCCGCGGTCGCCGATGCGCTCGCCGCGACGAACACCACCGAACTCGCCGAACGCGCCGTCGACGAACTGTCCGGCGGCCAGCGTCAACGCGTGTGGATCGCGATGGCGCTCGCCCAGCAGACCGATGTGCTGTTGCTCGACGAACCCACCACTTTCCTCGATGTGAGTCATCAGGTGGAGGTGCTGGACCTGCTCACCGATCTCAACCGCAGCCGCGGCACGACGATCGTGATGGTGCTGCACGATCTGAATCTGGCCGCGCGGTACGCCGACTACCTCGTGGCGTTGGCAGACGGGTGCCTGTATGCGGCGGGGGATCCGTCCGCGGTGCTCACCAGCGAGACCGTCGCAGCGGTGTTCGGGCTCGACAGCCGGGTCATCGACGACCCGGTCTCGGGTAAGCCGCTGGTGCTGCCGGTCGGGCGACATCACGTCATGGTGTGAAGTCCTTAGCATCACGCTGATTTCAGACGTGGTGGGCCGGGCGCGAGCTAGGAATGATCTTCGCCATGAACGAACCTCTCGATCTGGCCACCGACGTCCTCGTCATCGGAGGAGGACCGGCCGGCACCTGGGCGGCGCTGAATGCGCGCAAGTCCGGCGCCGACGTGATCCTCGTCGACAAGGGATACTGCGGAACCAGCGGCGCAACAGCGCCGTCGGGAACCGGGGTGTGGTACGTCGCACCTGATCCGGAGCAGCGGACGAAAGCGAAAGCGAGCAGGGAAGCGCTGGGCGGATATCTGGCCGACCACGCGTGGATGGACCGCGTACTCGACCGCACCTACGAGAACATGCACCTCCTCGGCGACGAAGGGCGCTACCCGTTCCCGGTCGACCCCGACACGGGACACCAGATCCGTACCGGGGTGCAGGGCCCCGAATACATGCGGCGCATGCGGGCGTGGGTCCAGCGGCTCGGGGTTCGCATCCTCGATCACTCACCGGCGCTGGAGTTGTTGGTCGACCGCGACGGGGTCGTGCGCGGCGCTGCCGGGTACCAGCGGCAGGCCGATCGCGACTACCGGATCACGGCGGGGGCCGTGGTGATCGCCAGCGGAGGCTGCGCGTTCCTCTCCGGTGCGTTGGGTACCAACGTCGACACCGGTGACGGTGCCCTCATGGCCGCCGAGGCAGGTGCCTCCTTCTCCGGTATGGAATTCGCCAACGCCTACGGGATCGCGGCAGCTGGTTCGACGATCACCAAGACCGCGTACTACGGCTACGCGACCTTCTTCCACGCAGACGGCAGCGTGCTCGAGGGCGCGGGATCGAGCACGGGGCGTTCGATCATCGCGAAGACGTTGCAGAACGAGCCGGTATCGGCGCAGCTCGATCGGGCGGACGCCGAGGTGCAGCGGCAGATGCGGCTCGGGCAGCCGAACTTCTTCCTGCAGTTCGATCGACGCGGAATCAACCCGTTCACCGACAAGTTCGAGGTGACGATGCTCGCCGAGGGAACCGTGCGTGGCACGGGCGGTATCGATGTCGTCGACGATACGTGCGCGACGTCGGTGCCCGGGTTGTATGCCGCGGGGGACGCCGCGACCCGCGAACGCATCTGCGGCGGCTTCACCGGGGGCGGCAGCCACAATGCGGCGTGGGCGATGTCATCGGGAAGCTGGGCCGGGCGGGGGGCGGCCCAGTATTCGCGACACGTCACCGAGGTGCGGGCTCGTGACCTGCGCGGGGCCGGTCGCGCCGGGCTGCGACCGGCCCAGCGCACCGAACTCGACGCCACTGCCGTGCTCGCGGCCGCGCGCGCCGAGCTGATCCCGTATGAGAAGAACCTCTTCCGGAACGGCGTGGGGTTGCAGAAGTCGATCGACGAACTCGAATCACTTTGGACGGTAATCTCATTCGGCCTGGCTCCCGGCGCAGGCACGGAGCGTATACGGGCGAGGCAGGCTGCGGCGATCACGGCCGTCGGTCGCTGGGCCTATCACTCTGCGTTGGCCCGCACCGAGACTCGCGGTATGAGTAAACGAGCGGATCACCCGGATCTCGATCCGGCCCAACATCATCACATTCTCACCGGGGGTCTCGACGAGGTATGGACGCGGGCCGCTCCGGTGCACAATTCGGTGTTGGTGGCATCGTGATCGAGATCCTGCTGGCCGACGCGTGCATCGGCTGCGACAAGTGCGTCGACGTGTGCCCGACCGACGTATTCGATCGCACCGAGTCGGGAATCCCGACGATCGCGCGGCAGCACGATTGCCAGACGTGCTTCATGTGCGAGGCGTACTGCCCGACCGACGCGTTGTTCGTGCACCCGCAGTCGACACCACGTGAAGCCCAGTGCGATGACGGTGACCACATCGGGCGGTATCGGGAGCAGATCGGTTGGGGGAGTGGACGGGTCGCGGGATCTCGTGTCGCGGTGGGGCCCGAGCTTCCCCGCGGCGGGCCGCCACCCCGTCTGTCTGCCGGCCGATAGTCGGTGAGGTATTGTCGTGATCGTCCGTGCAGCACAACACAGAGGTCACAGCCATGCCCGCCACCGATCGACCGCAGCCCGCGTCGCTGCGCACGGTCTGGCACAGCTGGCGGCTCTACGTGGACCTGTGCCGCACCGGCGCCGAGCGCTGTCGTCCCTAGCCTCAGCTCGATCACCAGCCTCAGCTCGATCACCGCGGTGATCGAGCAAGACGATGCCCGCTCGGTTCCCACACCTCGAGGATTCCTCTCATGTCTCTGTCCTTCCACTGGTTCCTGCCCACTTCCGGCGACAGCCGCTCGATCGTCGGAGGTGGGCACGGCGCCGACCTGCGCTCGAACGCCGGCGACCGTCCCGCCACGCTCGACTACCTCGGCCAGGTCGCCCGTACCGCCGAACAACTCGGATTCGAGGCCGCGCTGACCCCGACGGGACTGCAGTGCGTGGATGCGTGGGTCACCACGGCGATGCTGGTGCCGCAGACGCGGCGACTGAAGTTCCTCGTGGCATTCCGCCCCGACGCGTTGTCGCCGACGCTGGCCGCGCAGATGGCCACGACATACCAGGAGCATTCCGACGGGCGACTGCTGATCAACATCGTCACCGGCGGTGAGAGCAGCGAACAGCGTGCGTACGGCGATTTCCAGCCGAAGGACGAACGGTATCGGCGCACCGACGAGTTCCTCAGCGTGGTAAGGGGTCTGTGGCGCGGTGATCTGGTGTCGTTGGAGGGCAAGCACGTTCACGTCGAGGGCGCTCGACTCGACAAGACCCCGGCCGTGACGCCGTCCGTGTACTTCGGTGGGTCGTCATCCGCGGCGCTTCCGGTCGCCGGTCGACACGCCGACGTGTACCTGACGTGGGGTGAGCCGCCGGCCCAGGTCGAGGAGAAGATTGCACGAGTGCGGGCCGCAGCAGCCGAGTTCGGCCGTACTCTGCGTTTCGGTGTCCGCCTGCACACGATCAGCCGCGACACCTCCGAACAGGCGTGGGCGGAAGCGCAACGATTGCTCGACGACATGAAGCCCGAGGACATCGCACTCGCACAGGCCGGCCTCGCGGCCAGCGAATCCGAGGGCCAGCGCCGCATGAGCGAACTGCACGGCAGTGCACGACGCCACGACGGCGGCGCCCGCACACTCGAGATCCACCCGGGTCTGTGGAGCGGCGTCGGGTTGGTCCGCGGTGGTGCCGGGACCTCGCTGGTCGGCAGCCACACCGAGGTGGCGTCGCTGATCGAGGAATACCAGGCAGCCGGGGTCGACGAATTCGTGCTGTCGGGCGTACCGCATCTCGAAGAGGCGTACTGGTTCGGCGAAGGTGTACTGCCGCTCCTTGAGCGCAAGGGATTGTGGACGCATCCGGATCGCGTCGGTGCCGACCGCAAGCCTGCGTTCGCTCACTGATCGAGACATCGAGACCCGGCCACGTCCTCGAGCGAGGACGCGGCCGGGTGTCGTGCTGTGATCAGCTGTGCGCGTGGTAGATCGCGCTCGCAATCCTCTCCTTGTATGCGGCGAACTCCGTGGACGTGCGCACGGTGGCCGACCGTCGCTCCTCCGTGGAGTCCTCGGGAAGTTCGATCGGGATGTCCTGCATGATCCGGCCGGGACGTGCGCTCATGACGAGTACCCGGGTGCCGAGAAGTACGGCCTCGTCGACGCTGTGGGTGACGAACAGGACCGTGCGATGGTGCTCGCGCCAGATGCTGAGCAGCTCGAGCTGCAGCTTCTCGCGGGTCAACGCGTCGAGCGCGCCGAACGGCTCGTCCATCAGGATGATGCGGGGATCATTGACGAGCACCCGTGCAATCTGCGCGCGCTGCTGCATACCACCCGACAGTTCGTAGGTGCGGCGATCAGCGAAGTCTGCCAGCCCCACCATGTCGAGAATGCTCTCGGCCCGCGCACGACGATCCTCCTTCGAAGCCCAGCGTAGGCGCTGCCCGAGTTCGACGTTGGCGCGCACTGACTTCCACGGGAAGAGATTGGGTTTCTGGAACACGACCCCACGTTCGGGTCCGGGACCGGTGACGACGTCGTCACCGATGCGGATCGATCCGTTCGTGGGTTGCTCGAAACCGGCGAGCATCTGCAGCACGGTCGTCTTTCCGCACCCGGACGGCCCGACCAGGCACACGAATTCGCCGGGCTCGATCGTCAGGTCGGTGGTGTCGACCGCGCGCACCGCTGTGGCTCCGTCGCCGTACGCCTTCGAGACCCCGGAAAATTCGACCCGACCTGGGGCCGTCCGCGTGTCGGTCACTGGTCCGCGAGCGCGTTCACTGCGTCGACGTACACGCCGTCGCTGTACGTCTCGGGTGCGCTGACCTCGGTGATCTCGCCCTGGCTGAGCAGGAACTCCGCGGTGGACTGCAGATTGGTGGCCATGGCGCCGCCGAGGTGCTCGGGTGAAGCCTGCTCGGAGGCGCGCAGGAACTCGAGTCCTTCGAGCTGCTGAGTCGCCTCGTCGGGAGTGATACCCAGCTGCACCGCGAGCGCGACGGACGCGTCCTCGGGGGAGGTGAGCAACTGCTCGACGGCCCAGTCCTGCGCCCGCGTCCAGGTCTCGATGAACTCGGGATTCGCCTCGATGAAGCTGCGGGTCGCGCCGGCGAGGTCGAAGGTGGGAACACCCTCGGCAGCCGTGTCGGCGCTGGTGAGCAGTACGTGTCCGTCGGTCAGCTGCGACAGGGTGGGCTCCCAGATCCAGGTGCCGTCGATCTCGCCGCTCTGCCACGCTGCGACCGTCGCATCGGGGGCGAGGTTGACGAGCGTGACCTGGTCGGTGATGCCCGCCCGATCCAATGCGGCGAGAAGACTGTAGTGCGCGGTCGACGCGAACGGCGTCGCGATCGTCCTACCGGCGAGCTGTTCGACCGAGGTGATCGACGGGTCGCGGACGACCAATGATTCGGCGGCGCCGATCACGTCGTGGATCCAGATGACCTGCATGCCGATGTTCAGCGGCGCCGACAAGGCCTTCGTGGCGGGACTGGACCCGAGCAGCCCGAGATCGACACTGCCCGACCCGAACGCCTGCACCACGTCGCCGCCCGACGCGAATCGGTTCCACGAAATCGTGGCGTTGGGGAGGCAGGCCTCGAGGATGCCGGCATCCTTGACGAGCAGGTCGCCGTTGGGGATGTCCTGGAACGCGATGCGCGCGTCGGTGGTGACGGATTCGTCGACCTCGAACGGGCAGGACTGCGAGTCCGAGGACGTGTCGCCGGTGGGTGAGGTCTCACGATCGGACGATACGCAACCCGACAGGAGGGTGGTGGCCGCGATGGCCGCTGAGACGTACAGGACTGTGCGTTTCACGCTTTTCCTTTCCACGGCACGGCCAACACGCCGATCCATTTGATGAGTGCATCGAGAACCAGAGCGGTGATCCCGATGACGACGATGCACGCGATCGTCAACGGGGTGTCGAGCTGTGTACCGGACAGATAGGCGAGACCACCGATCCCGGGGATTCCGTTGTTCAGTTCGGCCGCGACCACGGTGGTCCACGCGAACCCGACGGCGATGCGGATCCCGGTGAGCACCTCGGGAGCGGTCGACGGGAGCACGACATGGGTGAGGGCCTGGCGTCGGTTGGCGCCGAGTGACCGGACAGCATTGATGTAGTCGCGGGGGACGGAGTGGACTCCGTTGATGGTCGCGATGGTGATCGCGGGGAATGCTGCGAGGAACAGCAACCAGATCTTCGATGTGTCGCCGATGCCGAACCACACGATCAGCAGGCCGATATAGCCGAGCGGGGGCAGTGCGCGCAGGAAGTTCAGATAGGGCTCGAGCAGCGTGTTCAACGGCCGCCACATGCCCATCGCGAACCCGAGGAGCGGGCCGACGATGATGGCGGCACCTACACCGGCGAAGATGCGCTGACAGCTTGCGAGCAGGTGTTCCCACAGGAAGTAGCCCTGCTCGCCTTGCACGAGTCGATCGACGCCCGGCGCGACCTGGTGCCATGTGTTGGCCTGGACGAACGCGTCCCAGACCGCGCCCGGGGAGGGCAGGAACAGGGGTTCGATCAGGCCGGCGGCAGTGACTGCCCACCATGCGAGCAGGAACACGACCAGCGCGAGTACACGTCCGCCGATGCGGCGTAGTTGCCCGGACCGGCGATGCTGAGCTGCGTCGGCTGCGTCGGTTCGTCAACGATTACGTCGCACCGCCGAAGACCGGCGCGAAACTGTCTATCGCGGTGGAGACGTTCGATCGCATGATCCACGAGATCGCAGAGATGGGCGCCCGCACACCGCACGAGCTGATGCGGTGCGCCGAGGTCGCTTTCATCAGGGACTGCGCCGAGATGGCCGCGCGCAGTTCGCTGGTGCGCACCGAGAGCCGATGGGGGCTCTATCATGAGCGCGCCGATATCCCGGAACAGAACGACAGCACATGGGGCTATCACCTGAACCTCCGGCGCGGAGCCGATGGGTCGATGGAATTTCTCAAGCGTCCGGTCGCGCCCTACCTGGTGCCGGTCCCCGAATACGATCACCTCCCGCCGGTCGATCGGTCGGTGATTCCGATCGCGGCACCCGAGATCCGGGTCGGTCGCGCCCCGAGCGTCGAACGTGAGCGGGCGATTGCGCAGCCGGAGCAGGCGGTGTCGCTGGAGCAGGCGGTGTCGCCGCAGATCGTGGCACTGTTGAACCTGGACGAGCCCACGCTCACCGACCTGCAGGCGTATCTGCAGAGCGATGATCCGCAGGTGCGGGCAACCGCGGTGTCGGTGCTGACGGAGAACACACCGGAGGGATTCTCCGCGGCGCTGATCGGGGCACTGGGAGACTCCGACCCGGCGGTGCGTCGCACCGCGGCCGAGGGTGTGAGGGAACTCGTCGAGGTACTGCCGGAGGTGGAGAAGATCGCCACATATCTCGGATCGGCCGATCCTCTGGCTCGTGCGACGGCCGTCGACGTGCTGCGCGCACGGCATGCCGGGAGGCGCGAACAGTTCCTGGAGGCGGTCGCGGATCCTGATCATCGCGTGCGGGTCGAGGCGATCCGCGCGTTGGTCTCACTGGACGAGTGGCAAGCGGTCGCCGCCGCGTCCGCGGACGCCAATCGTGAAGTCCGAGTCGTCGTCGCACACGGACTCGCCACCATCGCGAGGGGAGGAGCAGAAACTGTTCGCGCGCTCGCTTCGGATACCGACCCGTTGGTGCGGGCTGCTGCGCTGACTGCGTTCGCGTCGCTCGGGTGTGGAGAACAGGATGTGGGCACGCTCGCGAAGGGGCTGGGGGAATCGGCGTGGCAGGTGCGCCAGGGCGCTGCGCGCGGGCTGGCCGGGGCCGACCCGGATCTTGCTGTCGACGTGCTGGCAGGAGCGCTCGAGGATGTTCATCTCGATGTGCGCAAAGCAGCGGTGTTGTCGCTGATGCAGTGGTCGGCGAAACCGGAGGCGAGGGACGCATTGACTGGCGCCCTCGACGATGTCGATGCCGATGTGCGGGCGTACGCGCGCCGAGCCCTCGTCGTTGAGGGGGCGGGTGCGTCCGTCGGTTGAGGAGGTGGATCCGAGCCCGGAATCCCCCGGCGCGGATACACACCAGTCTCGTATAAACAAAAGACCCAGCCGAAGATAGTCGGAGTGTATATCTAGGTGGTCGCCGGATCAATAAAAA